>NZ_JARESX010000078.1:0-31114 GCF_046026435.1 Paraburkholderia sp. RL17-381-BIF-C
ATAGTTGCTGCAGTGGCGGACGTCCGTCCGCGCTGTGCATACATAGTTGCCAGAAAAAAGTGCGCCTAGCCGACTATTTGCGACAAGCACATGTGGAAATGCGACACCCCTCTCTGGCGCACGCCGGACGGCGGCTGCCGGAGCCTTACTGGATAAGGGTTTGGAGGGTGTTTGGCTGAGCGGCGACGCGTGTCGCGCCTGAGCAAGTGGAGGCGGCGCGGAGCAAAAAAAATGCTGTCCCGCAGCCCGGCGGTCAGGTTGCGGCAGCGCAGCAGACGAAGGGGTCGGAAATTCGGCCCGAAAAGCGCTGTTTCATCACGCAACCCCGGATCGACTCGAACCTGCTTCAGGCGAGAGCCGAAAGCAGCTATCCATCATGCCGTTCGCCAGATGCGAGCCGGTCCGCCTTCACGAAACCGACACACCCAAAAGCCGCCCGACCCCGAACGTGAACGCAGCCGCGATCAGCCCGATCACAATCTGCCGCAACGCCGAAAATCCGGCACTGCGTCCGTTGAAAAGCGACGTGAACACGCCGATCGACGCAAGCGCCAGCATGCTCAGCACCACGCATTGCACGATCGCGTTGTAGTCGCGAGTCCACAGAAACGGCATCACCGGAAAGATCGCACCCAGCGAGAAAAGGCAGAACGACACACCCGCGGCCGACCAGGGATTGCCGCCCAACTCCGCGGGATCGAGTCCGAGCTCTTCGCGAGTCAGGGTATCGAGCGCCTTGCTCTTGTCGCGCATCATTTGCGAGGCGACCCGTTTGGCCTCGTCCGCTTCGAGCCCCTTGGCGCGATAGATCAGCGCGAGTTCGTGCTCTTCGGCTTCCGGCGTCTCCTCGATTTCCTGCGCCTCTTTGGCGATCTGCGTGCTGGCCAGTTCGCGGGCGTTGGTGACCGAAAGCCATTCGCCCAGCGCCATCGAGCATGCACCGGCGATGAGCCCCGCCAGCCCCGTCAACAGAATCGCCTTGTTGCCGGTTCCCGCGCCCGCCACGCCCATGATCAGGCAGAAGTTCGAGACGAGGCCGTCGTTGGCGCCGAGCACGGCGGCGCGCAAATCGTTGCCGGCCCCCGCGCCCTTGTGCCACTGCTCCGCGGCGGCGATCCGCGCGCCCGGCGACAGATTCGCGTCGCCACCGCCATGCGCCAGCGTGCGGACGATGGCGGCGTGATGCTGCTCGTCCGCGGACATGCGGCCCGCGTCCGGTTGCCCCTCGTATTTATTGCGATCGGCATATTCCGCCGCCGCGAGCGTGGGCAGCACGAAACCCGCGCCGAACAGGCGAACCAGGCCTTTCATCAGGCGCGTTTTGATGGCGTGGCCCGCGCCCTTCGGCTCGAACCCGTTGGCCCTCAACTTGTCGGCCCACACGCGTGCATGCTCGCGCTCCGACTTTGCGAGGTCGCCATACACCTGTTTGCGCGTGTCGTCTTTCTCGGCCTCGGCGAGTGTCTCGTACAGCGCGGCGCTGTGCAGTTCGTCGGAAAGATTGGCTTTATATCGCTTGATTTCCTGCCGGGATGCCATGGTGGTGTGCCTGAATTTTGAGTCGCTGGCGAAAGCGTAATCGATTCAGGTACGGAAAGCATCAATGCCTTGACGCGTGCCTTGAGCGGCAATGGCAACGCATCTTGTCGAGATCCGGTCATGCGGGATCATTGCGTCGCGGGCGCGGTCCGATATCCTCGCCGGCCAACGGCCAGCGCCAGCACAGCGGAAACCACCAGGCTCGCCGCCACCACATAGAGCCCGGCAGCATATCCGCCCGTCACGCTTTTCAGCCAGCCGATCGCAAACGGCCCGACGAAACCGCCCAGATTGCCGATCGAATTGATCATGGCGATGCCGGCAGCCGCGCCCGCACCCGAGAGAAACGTGCTCGGCATCGCCCACAACGGCGCCTTGGCCGCGCTAATGCCGACGTTCACCACGACCAGCGCCAGCACCACGCCGACCGCCGTGTCCGCGACGCCGGCCCAGGCGAGCCCGAGCGCCGCCGCCACGCACGGAATCACCACATGCCAGGTGCGCTCGCCGCGCCGGTCCGAATGACGCGCCCACACCACCATGCCGATCACCGCCAGCACGCTCGGAATCGCGTTCAATGCGCCCGTGCCGAGCGCGCTGAAACCATATTGGCGGATGATGAGCGGCGCCCACAAGCCAAGCGTATAGAGTCCCGCGGACGTGCCGAAATAAATCATCGACATGATCCAGATACGCGGGTCGCGCAACGCGGCGAGCGCGCCGGCGGCATGTCCGGCGTGTGCTTCTCGACCGATGCGTTCTTCGCGCAAGGTGGCGATGAGCCAGGCCTTTTCATCGGCGGCGAGCCATTTGGCTTTGTCCGGGGAATCGGTGAGCGCTTTCAGTACCGCAAAGCCGAGCAGGACGGCGGGAATCGCTTCGACGATGAAAAGCCACTGCCAGTCCTTCAACCCGAACAACGCGGGCATCTGCATGATCGCGCCGGAAATGGGAGAGCCGATTGCGGTCGACAAAGGCGCGGCCGCCATGAACGCAGCGGCCGCGACGGCACGCTGCCGGGCAGGAAACCACTGGCTCAGGTAAAGAATGATGCCGGGAAAGAATCCGGCTTCGGCCACGCCGAGCAGAAAGCGCAGCGTATAGAACGAAGTCGGCCCCGCAACGAACGCGGATGCCGCCGAAACGAGGCCCCACGTCACCATGACGCGCGCAATCCAGATGCGCGCGCCAACCTTGTTGAGGATCAGATTCGACGGCACCTCGAACAGAAAATAGCCGAGGAAGAAAATGCCGCCGCCGAGCCCGAACATGGTCGGCGTCAAGCCGAGGTCCTTGTTCATGGTGATGGCCGCAAAGCCGACGTTCACACGGTCGAGAAAGCTGACGAAATAAAGCAGCATCACAAAAGGCAAGATGCGCCAGGTCAGCTTGCGAACCACACGGGCCTGCAATTCATCGTTCATACCTGTCTCCACTCGATCTCTGCACGGTGCAGTGAGATCGCCCGTGACGTGTTCGTCCGGGCGTTATGTTTCTGTATGACGTACGCGGGGTAGGCTCAGGCGACCTTCACGCCGGCCACCGCTTTGGTGGACGAGTCGGCGGCGAGGATCGCGCAAACGGCATCGGTCACCTGCGCGGTCGTGGCCGTGCCGCCCAGGTCGCCCGTATGCAGCGACGGGTCCGCCGTGACGCGTTCGATGGCCGCCATCAATTGCCGCGCGGCGCCGTGCTCGCCCAGGTGTTCGAGCATCATCACCACCGACCAGAAGGTGCCGACCGGATTCGCCAGCCCTTTGCCCATGATGTCGAACGCGGAGCCGTGAATCGGCTCGAACATGGACGGGTAACGACGCTCGGGATCGAGATTCGCGGTCGGCGCGATGCCGAGGCTGCCGGCCAGCGCCGCGGCCAGATCGCTGAGAATATCGGCGTGCAGGTTCGTCGCGACGATCGTGTCGAGCGTGGCGGGCCGGTTGACCATGCGCGCGGTGGCGGCGTCGACCAGTTCCTTGTCCCAGCGGACGTCTGGAAATTCCTTTGATACCTGCAGCGCAATCTCGTCCCACATGACCATGGCGTGACGTTGCGCGTTGCTCTTGGTGATCACCGTCAGCAGTTTGCGCGGCCGCGACTGCGCGAGCCGGAACGCGAAACGCAGAATGCGCTCGACGCCCGCGCGGGTCATCATCGACACGTCGGTGGCGACTTCGATCGGATGGCCCTGATGAACGCGGCCGCCCACGCCGGCATATTCACCCTCCGAGTTCTCTCGCACGATGACCCAGTCGAGATCCTGCGGCGCGCAACGCTTCAACGGCGCGTCGATGCCGGGCAGGATGCGCGTGGGACGCACGTTCGCGTATTGATCGAAGCCCTGGCAGATTTTCAGGCGCAAACCCCACAGCGTCACGTGATCGGGAATATGCGGGTCGCCCGCCGAGCCGAACAGGATCGCGTCCTGATGGCGAATCGCATCCAGTCCGTCGGCCGGCATCATCACGCCATGCTCGCGGTAGTAGTCGCCGCCCCAATCGAAATTTTCGAACTCGAAGGCGAAGGTGTCGCTGCGCGCGGCGATGGCCTCGAGTACGCGCCGGCCCGCGGGCACGACTTCCTTGCCGATGCCGTCGCCGGGAATGGTTGCGATGCGATAGGTCTTCATTGGGCGTCTCCATGATGTTGTGAAAGCATGGAGCGCATCGTAGAACGGCCACGGCCCGAAAATACGCTGCTAGACTCAAAGCATCCTTAACTTCAGGTTAACAATAGGCCGTTCCATGACCTCGTCCATCCAACCTGACGACCTCGCCTTTTTCTCCACGCTCGCCGCGAGCGGCAGTCTGACGGCGGCGGCGCGCGAACTCGGCCTGAGCACGGCAGCCGTGAGCAAGCATCTGGCGCAGATGGAATCGCGCGCGGGCGTCTCGCTCGTCAACCGCACCACGCGGCGCATGAGCCTCACGCCCGAAGGCGAGCTGTATCTGACGCGCGCACGGCGCATTCTGAGCGAGATGGATGACCTCGCCCAGTTGCTCGGCGGCTCGCAGGCGGCGCCGAAAGGTCTGCTGCGCGTCAACGCGACACTCGGTTTCGGGCGCAGCCACGTCGCCCCGCTGATCTCGGCGTTCGTCCGGCGCTTTCCCGAAGTGGACGTGCAATTGCAGTTGTCGGTCGACCCGCCGCCGCTCAGCGACGACGCCTTCGACGTGTGCGTGCGCTTTGGCGAACCACCGGATGCGCGCGTGATCGCGCGCCGGGTGGCATCGAACCGGCGCCTGCTGTGCGCCGCGCCGCGCTATCTCGCGCAACGGCGAGCGCCGCGCAGCCCGGCGGAATTGGCGCAGCACAACTGCATCGGCATTCGCCAGGGCGGCGATGGCTACGGGCTCTGGCGTCTGACCAGCGGACGCGGCGCCGCGGAGCAGACCGAAACGGTGCGCGTGCGTGGCAACCTCACCACCAATGACGGGGAAATCGCAGTGAAATGGGCGCTGGACGGCCACGGCATTCTGATGCGCGCCGAGTGGGATATCGCGGAGTATCTCGCCGATGGCCGGCTCGTCCACGTCATGCCCGACTACCGCACGCCGGGTGCCGACATCTATGCTGTGTATCCACAGCAGTTACAAATGACGGCGCGTGTGAAGGCGTTCGTCGACATGCTGATCGAGACGCTCGGCGCGCGCTGAGTGGGTTGGGTTGGGTTGCGCTGAATTGGGTTGGATTGAGTCGGCTCGCATCCCTCCCGCGCGCATGCACACGCGTGCAACACGGTGGCGCGTCCCGGCGGCAGCCGCGCGAAATTCAATCACGTCGCGCGGCTGGAGCCACACTTACTGACTCGCGCCTGCTCCGACGCCGGCCTTCTTCTCGGCCTTCTGCAGCTTGTCCGGATAGGTCGGATCATTCTGGGCCGGCTGGTAGCCTGCGTCTTCGAGCTTCTTCAACTCGGCATTCTTCTTGGCACGCGCCTGCTTGCGTGCCTCCTTGCGCTCGGCCTTGGTGGGTTTCGCACTGCTTGCCGCGGCAGGCGCCGCGGTAGCAGCAGCGCCGCTGGCATCTTGAGCCGCGGCGAGCGGAATGCTGCCTGCCACCAGGGCGGTGACGGCAAGTCCGAGCATGATCTGTTTAACGGCAAAGCTCTTCATCTTCAATATCCCCTCTCGAAAGTTGGCAATAGCCTCGAAGCCTGTCTGCAAGCCTTTGTCCAGCACCACGAGCCGCGCACTGCAACCACTGCGGACTCGCGATAAGAGCTTACAGGCAAACCATCCGAAGAGTATTCTCAGCGCCGCGAGCGGGTTTTTCGTCAAGCAGACGAACCTCACGAGCCGGCCGTGCGCGCCGCGTCCTCTTCCTGCAATTTCCGCCACAAAATCTTGCCGCTGCCCGATTTAGGCAGCGACCCGACGAACTCGACGATGCGCGGTGCCTTATACGAGGCCATCTGCTCATGCGCCCAGTCGATGATCTCCTGCGCAGTAATCGTGCCTGCATGCGCCGCGTCCGCCACGACCAGCGCTTTCACGGTCTCGCCGCGTTTCTCGTCCTTCACGCCGATCACGCACACCTCGTGAATCGCCGGATGCCGGTACATCAGCGCCTCGACTTCGGCCGGCCATACCTTGTAACCGGACGCGTTGATCATGCGTTTCAGGCGATCGGTCATGAAGAAATAACCGTCTTCGTCGATATGGCCCAGATCGCCAGTCCGCAGAAACCGTTTGCCGTCGAGTTCGATGAACGCCTCCGCCGTCGCTTTCGGATTGCCCCAGTAACCCTGCATGACCTGCGGCGCGTTCGTGACGATCTCGCCCGTTTCGCCTTGCGGCAATTCCTGTAGCGAGACCGGATCGATCACGCGCGAGTCCACGTCGAACACGGGAATGCCCAGGCATTGCGGCTTCGGCCGGTGCGGCGGATTGATATGCGTGCCGGCAATCGTTTCCGTCATACCGTAGCCTTCCACATAATCGAGTCCTGTCAGCGCCTTGAGCTTTCTCGCAATCGCGTCCGGCATCGCCGCGCCGCCGCCGCGCGTGCCGGTGAGGCTCGACAGATCGTATTCGCCGAGCTTGGGGTTCGACAGAAAGTCGACCATCATCGTCGAGATGGATTGCCATGCGGTGACGCGATATTTCTGCATGCATAGCGCTGCCGCTTCGCGATCCCAGCGCGGCAACAGGACGATCGTTGCGCCCGAGAAGACCGCGCTGTTCATGCCGCCTTGCATGCCCGTCACGTGAAAGAGCGGCAAGACCGATAGATAAACACCGTCAGACGGCGCCGAGAACCACACACAGCCGCCGAGCAGCGTGCTCATCACGCTGCGGTGCGTGTGCATGCAGCCCTTCGGCTTGCCGGTGGTCCCCGACGTATAAGGCATCACGCACAGATCGTCCGGACCGGTGGTGAGCGGCCCCGGCGAGATGTGCCGCTCGATCACGTCTCGCCACGGCGTGACGCCGGCAATGTCGAAAGTCTTGCGCGGCGCGGCGACGAATTCAGGCACGGGAATCGGCGACGGCCGTTTCAGATAATCGCTATACGTCGCGACGATCGCGTGCTCGATGCCCTTGCCGGCCCCGTTGCCGATCAACGGCTCGACGTTCGCGAACAAACATTGCGGCGCGATGATCGTAGTCGCGCCGCTGTCTTCGACGTAATGCGCCAACTCCGCGGTCATGTTCATCGGATTGACCGGCACCACCACGGCGTTCGCCCGAAGAATGCCGTAATAAGCAACGATCCATTGCGGACTGTTCTGCATATAGAGCAGAACACGGTCGCCCGCCTTGACCTGGCATTCCTGCTGCAGAAAGCCCGCCACCCGCTCGGCTTCGTCCTTGAATTCCGCAAACGTGATCGCCGTGTCGTAGAAGATGATGAACGGCTTGTCGGGAAAGCGCGCCGCCGAGACTTCGGCGTTATAGAAAAGACTGGTCTCGGGTAGCGTCAAATGCAGTGGCACTTGCGGCGGCCAATGCGCATGATGGCGTTCGTTCATCAGCGTCTCCTGATTTTTTAGTGTCCGCGCGCGGTTTGCCCGGTTTGCGCGGTTTGCCCGAGCCGCGCGCTTCGTTCACATCGTCACGCCTGACCCGCGTCGCACCTAGACGATAATCGCCCCACCGTCCACCGCGAAATCCTGACCGGTAATATGGCGCGACGCTTCACTCGCAAGAAACACGATCGGGCCTTTGAGATCTTCGTCGCCACCCAGGCGCTGCAACGGCGTGCGCGAAACGATCGAGTCTTCCAGTTTTCCGAGCAGACCCGCCGACATTTTCGAAGGGAAAAAGCCCGGGCAGATCGCGTTGACATTGATGTTGTACTTGCCCCATTCCGCAGCCAGCGCGCGTGTGAAATTGATCGCGGCGGCCTTCGACGTGTTGTACGCAATCGTGTTCATGCCGGGCGGCGATCCCTTCAGCCCCGCTACCGATGCGATATTGACGATCTTGCCCGCGCGCCGCGGAATCATGCTGCGCTTGCCGACTTCTCGCGCGAGAAAAAACGGTGCATTGACATTCAGGTTCATCACCTTGTGCCACGCTTCGTCGGGATAGTCTTCGGCGGGTGCGCCCCATGTCGCGCCGGCGTTGTTGACCAGAATATCGATACTCTCATGCACGCCCAGCACTTCATCCACGAGGCCGGGAATGCCCTCGAAGCGCTGCAGGTCGTTGACCACCGTGTGCACTTCGATACCACGCTGTTGCAGATGCGTTTTCGCTTCAGCGAGTTCGTCGGCCTTACGCGCGGTAATGGCCACGCGGCACCCCATTTCGTCGAGTGCCTCGGCCATTTGCAGACCCAGTCCGCGAGAGCCACCGGTGATCAGTGCAACCTTGCCGTCCAGTCGAAACAGGTCCTTCACAGACATTGCATCGCTCCTCCAGATTGTTCTGCTGTGCAGACTGGTTGACCACATTGTTCGTCCATCATACGTGCCGGAATTCAGCCTGTAAATAAAAGCACGCTCATTCACTTTCGTTATAAACTGACATGCAACGCCGCCAGACGGAGCATTGGGAATTACCCGGATAAGGCGCTTTTCAGCCCTGCCGTGCTGAGGCATTCGGCTGTGTTTTTCCTTATGCGTTGCGCACCTGTTGCGCATAACGGCTTATTTTTTCTACGGGTCTTCTGTCATGCAAGATGCGCTGATCATCAGCCCGCGTGATCTCGAGTTCCAGTTGTTCGAAGTGCTCGAAGCGCAGACGCTCACGCAGCGCGCGCGCCATGCCGATCACAGCCGCGAGACCTTCAACGCCGCGCTCGAAACCGCGCATGCGGTTGCCGTGGAAAAATTCGCGACGCACAACCGTCTCTCCGACGAACACGAACCGCAGTTCGACGGTCAGCGCGTTACCCTGCCCGCCGAGGTCAAGCAGGCCCTCGACGCACTGCGCGCCACCGGTTTTCTCGCTGCGGGTAAAGACTACGAATGGGGCGGCATGCAGCTGCCCTCGGTGATTTCGTTCGCGTGCCTGTCACTCTTCAAGAGTGCGAACATTGCCACTGCGTCGTATGCCATGTTGACCACGGCGAACGCGAACGTGATCGAACGTTTCGGCAGCGCGGCACAGAAGCGAAAATATCTGCAAGCGCTCTTCGAAGGCCGCGCGTTCGGCACCATGGCGTTGACGGAACCGCAGGCGGGCTCGAGTCTCTCCGATCTCGTCACGAGCGCCACGCCGAATGCGGACGGCACCTATTCGATTCGCGGCAACAAGATTTTCATTTCAGGCGGCGACCACGAACTGAGCGAGAACATCGTGCATCTGGTGCTGGCGCGTATTCCCGGCGGGCCGCCGGGCGTCAAAGGCATCTCGCTCTTCACCGTGCCCAAATTCCACGTCAACGAAGACGGCACGCTCGGCGAGCGTAACGACGTCGCGCTCGCCGGACTGATTCACAAGATGGGCTGGCGCGGCACGACGTCGACCATGCTGTCGTTCGGCGAACACGGTCAATGCATCGGCGAACTGGTGGGCGAAGCGCACCAGGGTCTCGCCGCCATGTTCCACATGATGAACGAGGCGCGCATCGGCGTCGGTCTAGGCGCGGTCATGCTCGGCTACCGCGGCTATCTGGCCTCGCTCGATTACGCACGCGAACGGCCGCAAGGGCGTCGTCCCGACAACAAGAACCCACTCGATCCACAAGTGCCGCTGATCGAACACGCCGACGTGCGCCGCATGCTACTCGCACAAAAAGCCTATGTGGAAGGGGCTTATGCGTTGTGCCTGTACGCGGCGCGTCTCGTCGATGAACAGAACACCGGCGAGAGCGACACGGCACGCGCCGAAGCGGGCCTGCTGCTCGACCTGCTGACGCCGGTGGTGAAATCCTGGCCGTCCCAATGGTGCCTCGAAGCGAACAGCCTGGCGATCCAGATTCACGGCGGCTACGGCTATACGCGTGAATACCCGGTCGAGCAGTTCTATCGCGACAATCGCCTGAACATGATTCACGAAGGCACCCACGGCATCCAGGCCATCGATCTGCTCGGCCGCAAGGTGACGATGAAACAGGGCGCCGCGCTCGGCCACCTGGCACGTGAGATCCAGCGCACGGTCGATGCGGCGCGCGAGCATGCGCCATTGCTGCCGCACGCCGCTGCGTTGGGCGAAGCATGGACCGACCTGACTGCCACGATCGAAGCACTGCTGCCCGCGTTGGCTAATGACAGCGAACCCGCACTCGCCAACGCGAATGCGTTTCTCGAAGCGTTCGGCCATATCGTGATCGCATGGACGTGGCTGCGGCAAGCGATCGTCGCCAGCGCCCGACTGAGCGCATCGCATACCGAGGCAGACGCGGACTTCTATCGCGGCAAGCTGCATGCGTGCCAGTGGTTCTTCCGCTGGGAACTGCCGCGCGTCGCGTTGATGCTAAAGACGCTGCGGGCTTTGGATGACACCACGCTCAGCATGGCGCCGAACTGGTTTTAGGCGCTGCGGCGCCGGCGAATTTGCAGCCCGAATCGCGTAAGCAGACTTGCTCGATGCCATCAGCAACAGCCAGCGCAATGTTGGCCTGAACCGCTCCCCATGCGGCGCTCCAGCCAGTTTTTCCAGCATGAGCGCGTGCGCTGGAGTATTGTTTAAGCGCGCCGGGAGCGACGCGGCATGACTCTTCTACAAGACAGAGTGCTCCTCGTGGGCGGCAAAGTGCTCGCAAGCGCGTGGTTTTTTGCATGCAACAAAGCGACATCAACTTTTCGAGGATGGAGAAAACGTGAAAACAGTCAATCTTTTGAAGGCGCTGGGCATCGCATTGTGTGTGGCAACTGCGTCCAGCGCCTATGCCCAGTCGAGCGATGCGGCGCCGTCCGCCGACGCGTCGGCGCCCAGTGCCAAAACGGTCAAGAAGGCGGACCGCTCGCTTGGTCTGCAGGTGCGCAAGGCTCTGTCGAAAGCGCAGGGTTTTGACGTGTCGAACGTGTTTGTCCGGGCCCGCGGTGGCGTAGTCACGCTGACGGGATCGGTGCCCGACGGCGCGCAGATTCCGCAGGCGGAGGAAGTGGCAAAGAATGTGGCGGGTGTGAAGTCGGTGAATAACAAGCTGACTATCGGCACCCAGGGCGGCGGAGGTTAAGCGCCTCTTCTGTCACCCGGTGAGTTGCCTGGTGACCACAGGCGGCGCCGCTCGTCGCACAATGAGAGCGTAAGGCGCCGCCTGTCGTCCTGGTATTTGAAATTCAGCATCGCAATGGGACTTGCGTCACGCGAGCTTGCAGCCCACCTGATCGCTCGCCGTATCTGCCCGAGGTCGGCTCGCCACACTAAGCTCGCACGATGCCTGCCAACGGCCGCCCCGCCGCCGTCTGGCCAAACAGCACAGCCGCCGTACGCTGTGGATCGAGTCCGAGGCTTTCACTCGCAGTGCCGGCGATCAGCGCATCGAGCGAAGTCGTTGGTTTGAGATCGCGCGCTTCGTAAAGGTTGTGAGGCGCGAGACCCGGCCAGTCGGCGATCACTCGTCCGCCCCGCACCGAGCCGCCCAGCACCATCGCCACCGAGCCCGTGCCATGATCGGTGCCGCCCGTGCCGTTGGCCGCGGCGGTTCTGCCGAACTCCGTCGCGACCAGCACGGTGGTCTTGCTCCACAATGGACCCATGCCGTCGCGCAACGCGGCGAGCATCGTATCGAGCGCCTTCAACTGATTGGCGAGGCGTGCGTTCTGCGCGCTATGTGTGTCCCAGCCGCCGGTTTCGATCATCGCGATGCGTGGACCGTTCTCGCGCGCCAGGAAGCCGGCGGCGAGCTTGCCGAGGCTCGCCGGATCCTGGCGCGCGCCGGCGTCGCCGGCAAGGCCGCGCGCGGTCATCGCCGACTCCCACAACGGGCGCAACTGCGCGTCCTTGTCGTAGAGTTGCGAAACGCGCGCGAGCAGATCGTCGGGCGCTTGCGGCAACGCCGAGGGCGCATACGACGTCACACCCGCCGCGCCGCGCAACGCCATCGGCACGGTCGGCGCGAATGCAATCGCGTTCTCGCGCGTGGCGGGCAACTGCGTGACGAGCCGGTTCAGCCAGCCGTCTTTCATCTGATACGGCGACGTACCGCCGGTCTCGAGCACGTTCTGTCCGTCGAAGTGCGAGCGGTCCCGATACGGCGACGCCACCGCGTGTACGAACAGCGCCTGCTGGTCCGCGTACATCGCGGCGATCTGCGCCATCGCCGGATGCAAAGCGAAGGTGCCGTTCAGACGCGGCGCGTTCGAAGTGTCGATGGCGAGCGCGCCACGCAGTGTGGCGTAGGCGGGTTCGGCGTAGGGGACGACGATGTTCAGACCGTCGGCGGCGCCGCGCTGGATCACGAACACGAAGCGGCGCTCGGTGGCGACGCTTGCAAACACGATCCGCGGCGACACGAGCATCGCGCCCGCGCCGGTAGCGGTGACGCTCAGAAACTTGCGGCGTGACAGCATGGCGTTCATCTCCGTTGGAAATCCGGCGAGACCAGTAACAGCGCGATCGCCGTGGACGCACTTTCAGCGCGAGATACCGCAGTCGCCGTCGGCGCACTGAGCGAACCGGCGAACCAGGTCTGGCCGAGCGAGCGGGCGTCGAGCCGGTCGCCGACACGCGCGGCGAAACGCTGCGCCACTTCGACCCGGCGCACGAGCGCGTCGGGCGCGGCCCAACTTGCCGCGATGTCGTCGTAGCCGGCCGGCGACCCCGGCCGCCACACCGGCTGGCCGAGCTGGGTAAGAATCGGGGCCGCCTGCTGGCTGCCGAGGTCGCGCCAGCCGAGTCCGCGCATCGACGAAATGGTCCATTCCCATGGCGTCTTGAACTTCACGGCAGTGGGCGACCACGCTTGCGGCATTTCGATCAACGCCCGGTACACGGCCGGCAGATCGCCGCCGCTGCGCTCGAACGCACTGGCGAGCCGCTCGCTCACGCCGGGCGGAGGATTGTCAGCGACAAAATGACGGGCCAGTTTGCCGCCGATATGCCGCGCGGTCGCAGGCGCACTTGCGAGGTCATGCAGGATGGCGAGCGCCTGCTCTTCTCCGGGCTGGTCGTAGCGGCGGCCCATGAGGGTCCGCGAGCCAGGCTCATGCAGTGCGGCGCGAAACACGAAGGTGCCCGGCGCCGCGCTCTGCCGCATCGCTATCCGGCCCGCGTTGCCGACATTGGCCGGGTTGCCCGCGACACTCCAGCCCGTTAGCGCGCGGGCAAATTCGGTGACATCGTCCTGGGTGTAGCCGCTGCGCACGCCGAGCGTGTGCAGTTCCATGATCTCGCGCGCCAGGTTTTCGTTCAGGCCGCGTTTGCGATCCGGATCACGCTGTGCGGCACGCAGGGCCGCCATGCTGTCCGGCCCTACCGAGCGCGTCTGGTCGAGAAACAGTTGCATGGCCGGATGACGTTCCACGGCCACCAGCATGTCTTCAAAGCGACCCAGCACATGCGGACGAATTGCTTCGGCCTCGAATGCGCCCGCCAGTGCGGCGACGCCCGGCTTCTCGGTGGATATCGCGAAGTGGTTGGCCCAGAAATGCACGAGCCGCTCGACGAACGGCGTCGGCGTGGTCAATGCACTCGTCACCCGGGCATTCACGGATGAGCGGTACAGGTCGAGTATTTCACCACGCATGGCTTTTCGTTCGGCTTGTCTCGCAGTTTGAGCGTTTGCCTGGATCGCGGCTTGGGCGTTGGCTTGCGCGTTAGCTCGGGAGCTGGATTGCGCGTCGCGTTGAGCGTTTGTTTTCGCCTCAGGCTGCGCCGAATTGCGCCCGATCGCGGATTGGCTCGCCGTGCCCTCGCCCGCATTCTGGCGAGCCTGCTGCGTGAACTGCATGCGCTGCTGCAGCAACTCGGTTGAAAGCGCCACCGAGTCCGGCTGACTCGCCCACGCGGCCGGCCGCGCCTGGTACTGTTCGAGCTGGGCGAGTAGCCACGCTTTCGGGTCGGCGGGAGGCGTATCGTCGGCGCGCGCGCCCAGGCCGAAGCGATTCAGCGCGATCGCTGCCGCGTTCAGGTTCGGTGAGTTGGCCATACCATCCTCTTCGGCTTTGGATAGTCTTTAAACGGCTGCCTCGGGCAAATCCGTCGCGAACGCCCGCGCTGTGTTGCTGTGTTTTGCTGTTGCTTCTTAATCGCCAGAAGCTTCGCTCGATGCCTGATTTGCCGGCTTGTTCGCACTCGCCGCCGGCTGGGGTTCGCGCCACTGCCCGCGCAGTTTCAGGCTGTCGGCGAACCGGACTCGCTCCTCGGGCGACAACGTCGCCGCGAAATCCGCCACACTGCCTTCCACTTGCGCGCGCAGGCGGCTGTCCGCGTCGCGCGTGCGGGCGAGCGCGGCATCGAGCGCCGCGCGATCGAACTGAGGGGCCGCCAGCAGACGCAACACGTCGCGACGCCCTTCACGACCGTCGCGAGCATATTGCCGGCCTTCGCGGCGGGCGTCCTTCAGGCTGTCGACGAAAGCCTTCTGGCGGTCGGCGGACAGCGTTTGCGCAGCGAAGCGCAGCGCGCGCTGTTGCGCCAGCACCGGTGCCGCCGCACCGCGCGCGGCAAACCATTGATAAGCACCACCGACGATCGCGCCCACCAGAAACACGTTCAGCACCAGCGAGGCCACCAGCACGATTTTCCAGGTCCGGCCGTTCATTCGTCGCTCCAATCGGCGGACGAACCACCAAAGCTCGAAGTTAAATAAGACGACTCATGGACTGGCGGCAGCTGCTGCGCCGCGCCCGTCAGAACGAAGAACGAGACCGCAAACGCGCCGGCCACGCCGCCCATCAGTCCAACGCCCGCTATCGCCGCGCCCGACCACCACAAGCGCCGCCGTGGCGCAGTCCGGCGACCCGGCGCAGCGTCCAGCACGCGCTCGAACAAGGCCGCGCCGGGCGGCGCGACCTTGTCCGCAGCAAGCCATGCATCGACGCCGGCCGCCTGCGCGAGCAACGCATCGGCTTGCTCGCGATGCGCCTCGGCCCACGCCTGTGCCGCCGCGCGGTCCTGTTGCGGCCAGCGGCGCGGCTCGGCACCGTAGGCCTCGACGATCTGATGGAATCTTTCGGGCGTCATGACTTGTCCTTGCTAAGGCCGCTGCCAGCCAGTTGAGCGCGCAGATTGCGGCGCGCGCGGGCCAGCAGACTTTCCAACGCATCGACGGAGATGCCCATCAGGGCCGCAGCGTCGATGTTCGACATTTCCTGGTAGTAGTTGAGCACGAGCGCCTCGCGCTGCCGTGGCGGCAACGCGGCGAGTGCGTCACGAACCCGCTGGTCCTGCGCACGTGCTTCGAGACCGGCCTCGGGAAGCGCGGCGGGATCGATTTCTTCGGGCATCTCGCCGTGCGGATCTTCACGCCGGCCGCGCAGGCGGTCATAACAGAGGTTGAGCGCGACGCGATGAACCCACGTATCGAATTTCGCCTCGCCTTCCCGCCAGCGCGACGCCTGTTTCCAGATCCGCACGAACACCTCCTGCGCCACATCTTCCGCTTCCATGCGATCGCCCAGCATGCGCGTGGCGAGCGCCAGCAGACGCGGCAGCTTGCGCGAGACGAGCGAACGGACGGCGGCCGGATCTTGCCGGCCGATCCGTTCGAGCAGTTCCGCGTCGGGATCGCGTTCGCTCAAGGCAAGCCGCTCCCCGCCACGAGTTCATCGTGCCACATGGACCGCGTCGCAAGACAAACCTCGGTCACCTGGCGCCGCTCCTTTCGAGGCATCTCATGCGGGCTTCCTCTCATTCGGATCGTTGTGCGCGCACCTGATCGAACAGCGCGCGCGGATCGCGGAGACGGCGTCTTGCCGTACCCGTCCATGGTCAATATACGACGACCGCCGGCCGATAGTAGGCCGGCCGCGCGGGGTACACCACGCAGCCGGCAAGCATGGCCGCCAGCAGCATTGTCAGGAGCGTTTTCATAGCGATCCGCCTGAGTAAGGGATGCAGCACGTCACGGAACGTCGAGCGCAGGGCCGCTAGCAGGTCATGCCCAGTGGCCTTCGATCCAACGCCAGTTGGGACCGCGCTGCACCCAATGCCCAGGCACCCAGTGATAGCCGACGCGCACCGCCTGCCAGTGGCCGGGCACCCAGACATACCGCCCCTGATCCCAACGCCAGCGGCCTTGATCCCATACATAACCGGCGCGCGGTGCCGGTACCACTTCCACGCGAGGCGGCGGCGGCGCCATCGGCGCGACGATCACCGCCTGCGCGAAGGCCGGCGCGGCCGTGAGCGTGGCGGCGCACGTCAGCGCGGCCGTCAGCACGGAGGTAAGAAGACGAACGGGTTTGGTGGATGTCATGCTGGTTTCTCCCATGAAAGCCGAGGCCGCAAGCGGCTTCGTTTCTTCTTGAACGCAGCGGCGGGAAAAACCCGTCGCTGCGCGTCGTTTGAAAAATTCAAAAGGGAAGAAGGATGCGCGAAAACTTGCGCTGAGACGCGAGACGC
Organism: Paraburkholderia sp. RL17-381-BIF-C; assembly: GCF_046026435.1. NCBI lineage: Bacteria > Pseudomonadati > Pseudomonadota > Betaproteobacteria > Burkholderiales > Burkholderiaceae > Paraburkholderia > Paraburkholderia sp. RL17-381-BIF-C. The sequence continues at coordinate 16,440 of NZ_JARESX010000078.1, forward strand.
AGAGTCGCAGCCGTTCGCGCATCGCTTGCGGCGTCAGCAGAACGACAGCAAGCGTTATGCAAATGAATAAAAAACGATGCCTTCGGTAAGGCGCGCGAGCCGGTGAGGTATCCTTGCCGGTTCCGCAACCTCTGCACCTCCCCTGCCCGATGGCCGATTTCCCTTTCGACGCCGTACTCTTCGACTGCGACGGCGTGCTCGTCGATTCCGAACCCATCACCAACCGTGTGCTCACCGAAATGCTCGGCGAGCTCGGCTGGCCATTGAGCGTCAAAGAGACGATGCGTATTTTCGTCGGCAAAGCCGTCAGGGACGAAGCCGCGCTGATCGAAGCGCGCACCGGCTTTGCGATCACGACTGACTGGCTCATGCAGTTTCGCGCGCGCCGCAATGCGGCGCTGGATCTCGAACTGAGCGCGATTTCCGGCGCGCCTCTGGCTGTGCGCGAGTTGCATGCGTCGCTCGATGGACGCATCGCGGTCGCATCCGGCGCGGACCGGATCAAGGTGGAACTGCAACTCGTGAAGGCCGGGATACTCGATTGCTTCGAAGGACGCATTTTCAGCGGCCACGAAATGCCCCGCAGCAAGCCCTATCCCGATGTGTACCTCGCCGCGGCCGCGGGTCTTGGCGTGGACGCGGCGCGCTGTGCCGTGGTCGAAGATACCGTGACGGGCGCGACGGCGGGGGTTGCAGCGGGCGCCACGGTGTTCGGCTATTGCCCGGTCGAACTCGGCCACAGCAGCGCGACCGCGTTGCACGGCGCCGGTGCCGTGCACGTGTTCAGGGACATGGCCGAGCTTCCCGCCTTGCTCGCGGGATGGCGCAGCGTCTCGCGCTGACTGCGGCGGCTACTCGAACGCCGGATCGATCGGCACGCGGTAGCCCACCGCGAGCCGGTTTGTTTCGTTGGCCATGCCCACTACCGCGAGCAATTCGCCGAACATCTCGTCGGTCATGCCGGCGCGGCGCGCGGCCGCCGTGTGGCTCGCCACGCAGTAGCCGCAGTTGTTCGTCACGCTCACCGCGACGTAGAGCAGTTCCTTGATCAGCGGATCGAGTGCTCCGGGCGCCATCACATCCTTCAGACTGTCCCACGTGCGCGCGAGCGTAGGCGGATGTTGGGCGATGTACTTCCAGAAATTGTTGACGTCCTCGACCTGACGGGTCTGTTTGATATCGTCGTAGACGGCTTTGACTTCCGGCGACGCCGCGGAATACTCGACGGCTTTGAGCTGGCTCATGGGTTCTCCCTACCTTGCTGACGAAAATCGGTGAACTGCGCGCGCCATGCGCACGGCTCATGGTGGCGGTCTATTGTGCCGTGATTTTCCGCGGGCTTCACGCCCGTACGCCTCGCCAACAGAAGTCGGCGAACCGCCGACACCGGCCTGCAGCCAGTTGGCCGGCTTCCATCACACATGCCTCGAAAGATCGCGCAGACGCACGCGGCACGCCGCTTTGCCGCCGATGGCACGGTGTGTGCAATCGATCGGCTTGAGTGCGGCAATCACCGCTCTCTTCGATCCACTCACTCCGTTGGAGATCCACCATGAAAACGCTCGTCCTCAAAGACCTGGCCCGTACCGAAGAACTCGACCGTGCGGCGTCGCTATCCATTCGCGGCGGCATGGCTTGCCTGACTCGTGAAGCGCCGTCCGTGTGCCCCGGCGAATTGCAGCCGGTGTTCGTTCGACGCGGTTGGAATCCGTGTCCGCCGGTTCATCCCGGCTGCGGACCGGTCTACTTCCCGTTTGGCAAGCTGCCGTCGCATTCGGAACCGACCATCGTGCCGCTGTAATGCGCCGGCACGGCCCGATGGAAGCGGCGTGGAAAGCCTGCGCCGTGGCGTGGCGAGTGCGCGAGTCTGAGCGCCTCCGTCACGCCGCCTGACGCGCTATCGGCTCCTGTCTCGCTGCCTCAGTGTCTGGCCGCTTGCACTGTCTTCGACCAGCCAGCCGCCGGCCATCAACACCTCACGCAAACGGTCTGCTTCGGCCCATTGCTTCGCCGCGCGTGCTTTTGCGCGTTCGTCCGCCAAGGCCGCCATATCCGCGGGAATCTCCAACGCATCATCGTCTCGCCAGTCGGCGAGACCCAGTCCGAGCACGGCATCGAAGCGATCGACGGTCGCCCTTCGCGTCGCCGCCGGCAGATCGCTTCTGACCACATCCCATAACACCGCGAGCGCGCGCGGCAGGTTCAGATCGCAATCGACCTCGGCCTTGAAGCGCGCGACGCTTTGGGCGTCCGGTGTGCCGCCTTGCGGCCATTTCACATAGGTTCTGCGCAAACGGTCCAACGCGGCTTGCGCGGCGTCCAGCGCGGCTTCGTTGAAACGCAGGCTGCTTCGGTAGTGCGCCCCAAGACATAGATAGCGGTATGCGAGCGGATCGTTGCCGCGTTCGATCAACGTCTGCAAGCGCACGAAATCGCCGCTCGACTTCGACATCCTGCCCGCGTCCAGCAAAAGGAAATGGCCGTGCATCCAGAAGTTGGCAAGGCGCGTGCCGTGGCGTGCCTGGGTCTGCGCGATCTCGTTGCTGTGATGCACGGGAATGTGATCTTCGCCGCCGCAATGAATGTCGAACCACGGCCCCAGATATTTCGCGGACATCGCCGAGCACTCGATATGCCAGCCGGGAAAACCGCGCCCCCACGGGCTCTCCCACTCCATTTGACGGGCGGCGCCGGGCGGGCTGAACTTCCATAGCGCGAAGTCGGTCGCGTGCCGTTTTTCGCCAGAAGCAACACGTTTGCCCGCCTGCAAGCCCGCCACGTTCAGACGCGCCAGATAGCCGTAATCATCCTGCCGGCTCGTGTCGAAATAGATGCCGTCGAGAGTGCGATACGTGTACCCGTTGCGTTCGAGATCCGCGATAAAGTCGATCTGTTCGGCGATGTGATCGGTCGCGCGGCACCAGACGGCAGGCTCCAGAAGGTTGAGCGCGCGCCAGTCGTTCATGAACGCCGCCGTGTACCGCGCGGCGATCGTCCAGGCCGACTCGCCGGTGCGGCGGCTGCCCTTCTCCATCTTGTCTTCGCCTTCATCCGCATCGGAAACCAGATGGCCGACGTCGGTGATGTTGACCACATGTCTCACGGTATAGCCGTCGAGCATCAACGCGCGCCGTAGCACGTCTTCGAACACGTAGGTCCGGAGATTGCCGATATGCGCGTGGTCGTACACGGTCGGCCCGCAACCATACAAGCCGACATGATCGGGATGAATCGGCGTGAATTCGCGCACGGCGCGCGACCAGGTGTCGTACAGACGAAGCGGCATGAGATTCCTCCCGGCACTGGGTGGTCAAGCGTGTTCAAAAGCAAAAAGGCCACCGGTCGTGTGACGGGTGGCCTCAGGGATACGGACGTGTGCAGATCGACTCGCTAGACGCAAGCTCCCCTCGGCAGGCCGTAACAGCATGCGCGCAAAGAATGCGGACGGGAAAGGAGAGTAGCGTTCATGGAAACGATGCTAACGCGGGTTGACGGGTCCGGTCAATCGTCCGGGCCGCCCGAATGGATATCGCGCTTGCGCCCGCCACGACAAAAAACCCCGCAAGACTTTCGCCTTGCGGGGTTTCTTTCCGATCGATCCAACTATCGGTCTAGCGGGACATCATGTGCATGCTGACGTTGTGCATGACCCACAACGTGCCGCCGATCACGATGATCGCGGTGAGCACCGTGAAGGCAAACGCCATCACATTCCAGCGCTGCTCGGACGACGTATTCATGTGCAGGAAGAAGATCAGGTGCACGACGATCTGCACGAACGCGAGGCCCGCAATCGCGAGCAACGCATGCTCGCCCGTCAACGTCCCCGTCATGACGAGGCCGAAAGCCGCGACCGTCAGAATGACGGAGAGAATGAAACCCGTCGTATAGCTGCCGAGGCTGCCGTGACTTTCGCCTGCGTGTGCGTTATGGCTATGGTCCATTTAGATCACGCTCGCAAGATAGACAAAGGTGAAGACGCCGATCCACACGACGTCCAGAAAGTGCCAGAAAAGGCTCAGGCACGTCAGGCGAATCATGTCGCGTTCGGTCAGGTCGCGATGGCTGATCACCTGAATGGCGAGCACCACCATCCAGATCAGGCCGCACGTGACGTGCAAACCGTGCGTGCCGACCAGCGTGAAGAACGACGACAGGAACGCGCTGCGGCTCGGGCCGGCGCCTTCGGCGATCAGGTGCGAGAACTCGCGCAGTTCCAGCACGAGAAACGTGAGACCGAGCAGGAAGGTCACGGCGAGCCAGAACAGCAACACGCCCTTGCGCTTCTTGTGCGCGCCGAGCATCGCGAAGCCGTACGTAATGCTGCTCAGAAGCAGCATCGTCGTTTCGAGCGCGACGCCTGGAATCTCGAACAGATCCTTGCCGCTCGGGCCGCCCGCGAACTGGTGGCTCATCACCGCGAACACGGCGAACAGCGCCGCGAAGATGATGCAGTCGGTCATCAGGTACAGCCAGAAACCGAACACCGATTGCGACGGCACGTGGTCCGCGTCGTGATGCGAGCCGGCATCAATAGTCTTGGTTAACATCACTCCACCTCCAACGCGACCCGCGCACCAGCGCCAGAGCGTTTCTCTTCGATCTCCGCGACCGTAGCGGCCGGGATGTAATAGCCTTCGTTCTTCTGGAAGCTGTAGACGATCACGGTGCCGACCGCGCCGACCAGGCCGACGATCGCGAGCCACCAGATGTGCCAGACAGCGGCGAAACCGAGCACCAGCGAGAACAGACCGGCAATCACACCCGCCGACGTATTCGACGGCATATGAATGTCGCGGTACACCGGCTTCGCTTCCTTACCCTTGCGCGACTTCATGTCGGTGAACGCGTCGAGCTTGTGCACCGTCGGAATGATCGCGAAGTTATAGACCGGCGGCGGCGAGCTCATTGCCCATTCCAGCGTGTGACCGTCCCACGGATCGCCCGTGACGTCGCGATTCTGCGGCAGATTGCGGTCGCGAATGCTGACGACGATCTGCAACACCTGCAACGCGATACCGATAGCGATCAGCGCAGCTCCACCAGCGGCCAGAATCAGCCACGGGTGCCACAGCGGGTTGTCATAGTGGTTGATACGGCGCGTCATGCCCATGAAGCCGAGCACGTACAGCGGCGTGAACGCCACCCAGAAGCCGATCTGCCAGAACCAGAACGATGCCTTGCCCAGCTTTTCGTTCAGCTTGAAACCGAACGCCTTCGGGAACCAGTAGTTGAAACCGGCCAGATAACCGAACAGCACGCCACCAATGATCACGTTGTGGAAGTGAGCAATCAGGAACAGGCTGTTGTGCAGCACGAAGTCCGCGCCCGGGATTGCCATCATCACGCCGGTCATACCGCCGATCGTGAAGGTAATCATGAAACCGATGGTCCACAGGATCGGCGGCGTAAATGTCAGACGGCCCTTGTAGATCGTAAACAGCCAGTTGAACACTTTCACGCCGGTCGGAATCGCAATCACCATGGTGGCGATACCGAAGAACGCGTTGACGTCCGCGCCCGAACCCATCGTGAAGAAGTGATGCAGCCACACGAGGAACGACAGCACCATGATCGCGCAAGTCGCCCACACCATCGTCTTGTAGCCGAACAGCGGCTTCTTCGCGAAGGTCGCCACGACTTCCGAGAAAATACCGAACGCCGGCAGGATCAGGATGTACACCTCGGGGTGACCCCATGCCCAGATCAGGTTGAGGTACATCATGGCGTTGCCGCCACCGTCGTTCGTGAAGAAGTGCATGCCGAGGTAGCGATCCAGACCCAGCAACGCGAGCGTCACGGTCAGAATCGGGAACGACGCCATGATCAGTACGTTGGTGCAAAGCGCGGTCCACGTGAACACCGGCATCTTCATGAACGTCATGCCCGGTGCGCGCATCTTCACGATAGTCGCGAAGAAGTTCACGCCGGTCAGCAAGGTGCCGATACCGGAGAGCTGCAAGCTCCACAGGTAATAGTCGACCCCGACACCCGGACTGAACTGCAATTCGGAGAGCGGCGGATAAGCCAGCCAGCCGGTTTGCGCGAATTCACCGATCACGAGCGAGATGTTGATCAGGATCGCGCTGACCGCGGTCATCCAGAACGAGAGCGAGTTGATGAACGGGAACGCGACGTCGCGTGCGCCGATCTGCAGCGGCACGATGATGTTCATCAGGCCGATCATGAAAGCCATCGCCATGAAGAAAATCATGATGACGCCGTGCGCCGTGAACACCTGGTCGTAGTGATGCGGCGGCAGGTAGCCCGGGTTCGCATAAGCGAGCGCCTGTTGCAGACGCATCATGATCGCGTCAGCAAAGCCGCGGAACAGCATGATCAGCGCGACCACGATGTACATCACGCCAAGCTTCTTGTGGTCCACCGACGTGAGCCACTCGGTCCACAGATAGCGCCACTTGCCGAAATAGGTGATCAGACCCAGGACCGTCGCACCGCCGAGGGCGATCATCACGGCCGTCACCATGATGATCGGCTCGTGGTACGGAATCGAGTCTAGTGAGAGTTTGCCGAACATGCGTTACCCCTTACCCTTTGGCGCACAGTTGGCGTCCTTCATGTTGTCGAGGACGTTACCGTTGTTGTATCGGGCAATGATGTTGTGAAAGAGCTTCGGATCGACCGTGGAGAAATAGCGCACAGGCTCCTTCTCGGTCGGCGCGGATACCGTCTGATAACGGTCCATGCTGAGGTTGTCCGACGAAGCGCGCACTTTCGCAACCCACGCGTTGAATCCTTCAGGCGTCGTGGCGAGCGCACGGAATTTCATGTCCGAGAAGCCCTTGCCGCTGAAGTTCGCCGCGGTGCCCGCGTAGTCGCCGGCTTCGTCCGCGATCAGATGCAGACGCGTTTGCATACCCGCCATTGCGTAGATCTGGCCGCCGAGTTGCGGAATGAAGAACGAGTTCATTACCGTGTCCGACGTGATCACGAAGTTCACCGGCGTGCCGACCGGGAACGCCAGCTGGTTCACCGACGCGATACCGAGGTCCGGATAGATGAACAGCCACTTCCAGTCGAGCGCGACGACTTCGACGTTGATCGGCTTCACGTTCGACTCGAGCGGCTTATACGGATCGAGTTCGTGCGTGGTTTTCCACGTCAACACGGCGAGGAACAGAATGATCAGCGTCGGAATCGTCCAGATGGCGATTTCGATACCCGTGGAATGCACCCAACCCGGACGGTATTCCGCGTTCTTGTTCGACGCGCGGTAACGCCACGCGAACAGCAGCGTCAGCGCGATCACCGGAACGACCACGATCAGCATGGCCCAGGTGGACGTGGCAATCAGCTCACGTTCCGCCAGACCCACACTCCCCTTCGGATTCAAAATATCGAGGTTGCTGCAACCCGAGAGCAACAACACGAGGCCGGCGGAAAGGAAACTTAACGACCCTCGCAGAGTCTTTCCTTTCATAAGCATGGCCTCTTCTTTACGGCATCAACGAACGTCATTCGACCGCTCTCCCAATAGTAAGCGCTCGCATAATAGAGTGACGATTTGCCGCGATAAACCCTCATTTTTGCAACGATCTATTGCGCCGCAATACCGTGCGACACGTTGCCGCACACCTGTTGCGCAGCTGAACGGTTGCGATGCTCCGTTGCAGAGCATCGGGAAATCCGCGAATCAAAACACCCCTATAAACAAGCACTAAAACGAACAAAAAGCGACGCGGCCTGAATGGCCGCGCCGCGCATGATACACATAGAGACTTGATGCAGAAAGAACAAACACGCAACGGCCAAGCAAACATTCGCCCGGCGAATGCTGCAACTGCGAAGTCGCCCGTCAATCAGCCCGGCGAGCGCGTCTTCGAAGACACGAGTGCCGGCGCCGCCGCCTGCAGATGCTCGTCGCCTTCAGCAGGCGCAGTCTCCGACGGATGAACCGAGCGCTCCGATTGAGCCAGCAGCGTGCCGACCGACGGATCGATCGCGTCGGTGAACGGCTTCGGATTGATACCGATCGCGAGCACCAGCAATGCCATCGCGCCGAGCAGCACGAATTCGCGCGTGCCGAGATCCTTGAGGTTCGCTACGCGCGCGTTAGCGATCGCGCCGAAGATCACGCGCTTATACATCCACAACGTGTAAGCCGCGCTCAGAATCAAGGTCGAAGCGGCCATTGCGCCGATCCAGAAATTGAAGCGGATCGCGCCCATCAGCACCATGAACTCGCCGACAAAGCCCGACGTGCCGGGCAGGCCGATGTTGGCCATGGAGAACAGCATCACGAAAGCAGCGAAGCGCGGCATGGTGTTGGCGACGCCGCCGTACTCGGCGATCGACGCGGTCTTCGTGCGGTCGTAGAGCATGCCCGTGCACAGCAGCATGGCGCCGGACACCACGCCGTACGACAGCATCTGCACGATCGCGCCGGCCTGGCCGATACGGTTGAACACGAACAGGCCGAGCGTGACGAGACCCATGTGCGCAACCGTCGAATACGCGAGCAGACGGCGCATGTCGGTTTGCACGAGTGCCAGCAGGCTCGCATAGATCACGGCGACCAGCGAGAGCGTGATCATCATCGGCGCGAAGAAGTGGCTGGCCTGCGGTGCGATAGGCAGCGCGAAACGCAGCAGACCGTAGCCGCCCAGCTTCAGCATGCCGATCATCACCGCAGCGCCGGTCGGACCGTCGAGGTGGACGTCCGGCAGCCACGTGTGCAGCGGCCACATCGGCACCTTCACACCGAACGCGGCGAGAAAGCCGAGGAAGATCAGGACCTGCGGCCAGGTGCCCAGGTGCGTCTCACGCCACAGCGCGAGATCGAAGCTGTGCGTCTGGCTATACAGATACAGCATCGACATCAGCATCATCAGCGAGCCGAGGAACGAGACGAAGAAGAATTTCACCGCGGCATACGAGCGGTTCGATTGTCCCCAGGTGCCGATCAACAGATAGAGCGGGATCAGCGTGGCTTCGAACGAGATGAAGAACAGCATGCCGTCGAGAGACGCGAAAACGCCTTGCATGAAACCCGACAGCATCAGGAACGCGCCGAAGTACTGGGCGGTCCGCTCGGTGATCGACTCCCACGAGGCGACCACGATGATGATCGTGGTGAGCGCGGTCAGCGCGACGAGCCACAGCGAAATCCCATCCACGCCCAGGTGCCAGGCGATATCGAACGTGGGCGACCACCTGACGTTCTCGACGAACTGCATCGACGTGACGTCGTTGCGGAAATTCGACACCAGCGGAATCACCGGCAGGAAACCCGCAATCGCGCCGGTCAGCGCGAGCCACCGGGTGCGACCACGTGCCGCGTCGGATCCGGCGCGCAAAACGACCAGGCCAGCGACAATAGGGATCCAGATAAGAAGGCTAAGAAGAGGCAATGGCATGTGCTCTGTCAAAAACTTGAAGTACAAAACGCCGTATCAACGCCTTCAAAATGCAAGACATTGAAATGGAAATGTAGGCTTGGTTTCGCTGAAATTGACGTCGAAGCGGTGGTTTCCGCTACACGTTTACCCGCAGTCGAATGACCGAGGGTGGGAGATTACCAAGATAAGAATACTTTTGCAGCGCAACAACGCTGAAACGGCGCTGGCAATGCATTGTTGCTCCGCACGCCCTTGCGAAATGGATAAAAATGTGCAGACGCACAAACCCTTTTGCACGCCTGTCGGGCGGCGAATTTACGCGAAAAAGAGCGCAAATAAGAACCCGTTATTGAATTTTGCGGTAGCGCTCCAGCACGTGTTCGAGGGTGGAATAGAAGATGCCTACGCTCGGGGTGCGGAGGACGTGAATTTCCAGCATCCGGAAAAAATTTTGTCCACCGGTGGACAAAAAATTTTTTGATCCGTCACTCTAAATAATCCGGCATGCCGCGCAGAAGAATATCGACACACCGACCGGTTGCCTGCTTTCCGGGCCTGTCGCGACGCGAACCGCAAGCTTCAGCGTGGCTTACAGAAGCCGAATATACTTCGGCGGCTCAGGCGCCGATCATCGTGCATGAGTGCGGCGCGTCGGCCGCCTGTCTGGAAGCCGCCCTCGCCGGCCTCACTTTTCGGAAACCGCATGCTGCTTCGTGACGAAGGCGTCGTTCCCGCGCTCGAGTGCCGCGGACTCTGCAAGACATATGGCGCCGGGCGCATCGTGCTGGCGCATCTGGATTTCACGCTCGCGCCCGGTGAGTTCGTTGCGATCATGGGCGATTCCGGCGTCGGCAAATCGACGCTGCTCAATCTCGTGGCAGGTCTCGACAGCGCGGATAGCGGCGAAGTGATCATCGACGGCAGCGCCGTTTCGCGTCTGGACGACAACGCGGCAACGCGCCTGCGCCGGCAAAAACTCGGCTTTGTCTTCCAGGCGTTTCACGTGTTGCCGCACCTCACGCTCGCGCAAAACGTGGCGCTGCCCCTCCTGCTCAACGATCTGCCCGCTGCCGCCGCACGCGATATGCTCGCGGCCGTTGGCCTCACCGGACGCGGTGATGACTTCCCGCGCCAACTCTCGGGCGGCGAATTGCAGCGTGTCGCGATCGCGCGAGCGCTCGTGCATCGTCCGAAGCTGATTCTCGCCGATGAGCCCACGGGCAACCTCGACCCCGACACCGCGCACGACGTGCTCGGCCTGTTTCGCGCGCAGAGCAAGGCGACCGGCGCGGCCACGATCATGGTGACGCATTCGGAAGCCGCCGCGGCCGTTGCGGACCGCATCCTGATTCTGAGCGACGGCGGCTTGCACGCTTCGCCCCGGTCAGCCGCGCCCTTCGCTTCCCGCTCCCCGGCGCCTTCCGCCGATGATGTCCGCTGATTCACCGCCGCGTCCCCGGCTGCGCGGACAAGGGCACCGTGTCCTCGCGCGCTGGCTGCTGGGCGCCGAGTGGCGCAGTCACCGCGGGCGCGCACTGGTTGCAATTGCAACGATCGCGCTCGGCGTCGCGCTCGGTTACGCCGTGCAGTTGATCAACAGCGCGGCCTTCAACGAATTCTCCGCGGCAGCCCGCAGCCTGTCGGGCGAGGCCGATCTCCAGGTGCGCGGCGCACAACCTCTGGTGGACGAAGCCATCTATCCGCAACTCGCCAACGCGCCCGGTGTCGCGCTGGCCAGCCCCGTGCTCGCGCTCGATGTCACCGTGCCCGAGCGGAGCGCGGCACTGCCGGTGCTCGGCATCGACGTGTTCAAGGCAAGCCGGATTGCGCCCGATCTGACCGGTGTGCCGTCGCCGGATCGGCCATTCGACACGCTCGCGGCCGATACCGTGTTTCTCTCGTCGGCAGCCCAGCAGTGGCTCAACGTGAAAATCGGCGACACAGTGGCGCTGCGAAGCGGCACGGCGATCGTGCATTTGCGCGTGGCAGGCGGCATTGTCAGAACACGGCCCGGTCAGCGGCTCGCGGTCATGGATATCGCCGCCGCGCAGTGGAAGTTCGGCAGAATCGGCAAGCTGTCGCGCGTCGATGTGCAACTCGAACGCGGCGTCGACAGGGAACGCTTCAGGCGCGGTCTGCAAGCGCGCCTTGGCAGCCAGTGGGTCGTATCCGAAACCCGTGACGCCGAAAGCCGCACGGATCGCCTGTCCCGCGCGTATCGAATCAATATGAACGTTCTCGCGCTGGTGGCGTTGTTCACCGGCGCGTTTCTCGTGTTTTCGACGCAGGCACTGAGCGTCGTGCGACGCCGCGCGCAGTTCGCCATGTTGCGTGTGCTCGGACTGACGCGCGGTCAACTGCTGCGCCAGATTCTGATGGAAGGCGCACTCCTCGGCCTGCTCGGTTCACTCGCGGGACTCGCGCTCGGCTACGCAATGGCGAGCGGCGCGTTGCATTTTTTCGGCAGTGACCTGGGCGGAGGCTACTTTCCCGGAGTCCAGCCGCGAGTCGGCTTCGAGCCGCTGGCGAGCGCATTGTTTCTCGCCCTTGGACTCGCCGTGTCGGTATTGGGCAGTCTTGCCCCCGCTCTGGAAGCCGTGCGTGCGCGGCCCGCCGCGGCCCTCAAGGCTGGTGCGGAAGAAGGCGCGCTGGCGCGGCTCGCCACACCATGGCCCGCCTTGCTGTGCCTGCTGGCCGCCGCCGCGCTCACGCAGGTGCCACCGTTGTTCGATGCGCCGATTGGCGGCTACGTGGCCGTCGCATTGCTGCTGGTCGGCGGGATTGCACTGATGCCGCGAGTGACCGCACTCATCTTCGGCGCGGCGAGCCGTACCGTTGCCAGGCGGCGCCGCACTGGCGCGGTCAGCACGCTGGCTTTGGCGCGTCTTGCGAATGCGCCGGGGCACGCTTCGATCGCCATGGGTGGCGTGCTGTCGAGCTTTGCGCTGATCGTCGCGATGGCCATCATGGTGGCCAGTTTCCGCGTTTCCGTCGAAGACTGGCTGGTCCATCTGCTCTCCGCCGATCTCTATGTCCGCGCAGCACCAAACGGCGATACCGGCGGTCTGCGGCCCGATGAACAATCCCTGCTGGCAGCCGTGCCCGGCATCAAGACCGCCGCCTTTGCCCGTATCTCGCGTCTCGCGCTCGACCCTGCGCGACCCGACGTCGCCTTGCTCGCACGTGAGATCGACGCCGCCGATCCCGGCGCGAATCTGCAGATGACCGGCGCCGCGCTGCCACCTTCCGAATTTCACGCGGAAGAAACACCTGTTTGGGTATCCGAAGCAATGGTCGATCTGTATGGATATAAGTCAGGCCAGCGTGTGCAATTGCCGCTTGGCGAGCGTGGGCATGTGTTCGTGGTGGCCGGCGTATGGCGTGATTATGCGCGGCAGACCGGCGCGATCCAGATACGTCTCGCCGATTACCGGCGCTTGACCGGCGACACGAACGCAACCGATGTGGCCGTCACCGTTCAACCGGGGACGAGCGTCGAGCGGGTTGTCGAGGGGCTGCGCGCACTGCCCTTCGGCGCTTCGCTGGACCTCTCGCTGCCGGGCGAGATTCGTGCGCGCACGCTGGTGATCTTCGACCGCAGCTTTGCGGTCACTTATCTTCTCGAAGCAGTCGCTATCGTGATCGGGTTGTTCGGCGTGGCGGCGACGTTTTCCGCGCAAACGCTCGCACGGGCCCGCGAGTTCGGCATGCTGCGGCATGTCGGCGTGACGCGCACGCAGGTGCTCGGCATCCTTGCGCTCGAAGGCGGCATGCTCACCGCGTGCGGCATTGCTATGGGCTTCGTTCTGGGCTTCGCGATCAGTCTGATCCTGGTGTTCGTCGTCAATCCGCAGTCGTTTCATTGGAGCATGTCGCTGCACGTGCCGTGGACGGTGTTGGGGATCGTCGCGTTGGTCATGCTGGCCTCGTCGTGTTCGACGGCGGTGATAGCGGGACGCGGCGCTGTGTCGGTAGATGCCGTGCGCGCCGTGAAGGAGGATTGGTGATGCGGGTTCTCTCGCGCAAATTGGCGCGGCGGATCAGACTTATGGCGGCAGCGCGCCTGGATCTCGTCAGCGGAGGGTCTTGCTTGCTCTTGCGGATGCGTGCGACGCGAGTCGCACTTCCAGCTTTCGGTGAAGCCATGTCCAACAACAGCGTGATCGCACGCGAGATGTCATGCGAACCGTCCCTTGACTCCTCCTGGCTGGCCCGTCGGCGCAAAGGCAAGTGGGTTCTCGGATGGCTGTCCGTCGGGACGCTGGCCGTGTCGAGCTCGTTCGCCGCCGTGCCTGAATTCGCCGCGGTAACACCTGACCATGCAATCGCCCTCCCACAGGACAGCGGCGCGCATGCGAGTTTTCGCACCGAGTGGTGGTACGCGACGGGTTGGCTCACTACGCCGGATAATCGGCCGCTGGGTTTTCAGATCACCTTCTTCCGCTCGGCAACCGGCCATGACGACGCCGACCCGAGCGCTTTCGCGCCGGCGCAATTGATCATCGCCCATGCCGCAGTGAGCGATCCAGCGCTCGGCCATCTTGCCCATGATCAGCGCATTGCACGTCAGGGCTTCGGCCTCGCTTACGCGAAGCCAGCCAATACCGATGTCAAACTCGACGCATGGAAAATGATTCGCGCCGCAGACGGTCATTACGACGTCAGTGTCGATGCAAACGGCTTCTCGTTGCATCTCGTGTTGACGCCGACTCAAGCCCCTTTGATTCAGGGCGAACGCGGCTATTCACGCAAAGGTCCGCGGCCTGAGCAGGCGAGCTATTACTACAGTGAGCCGCAATTGCGTGTGACTGGCAGCGTGGTTCGGCCGGTTGTGGCGGGTAATGTGTCGCATGGAGAGACTGCCGTAACGGGCATGGCGTGGCTCGATCACGAATGGTCGAGCACCCTGCTCGACGCAGATGCAGTGGGATGGGATTGGCTGGGCGCCAACCTCGACGACGGCTCTGCGCTGATGGCATTCAAGGTTCGTGGTCGCGATGGACACGCGGTGTGGACGCACGCCGTATTGCGCAAACCCGACGGCGAGGTGACGACGTTCGGCGCCCGCGAGGTGGACTTTGCCCCGCTGCGCACATGGCGCTCGCCGCGCACGAACACATTCTATCCGGTGTCGATGACCGTCAAAACCGGCGCGCTGAAGTGGCGACTTGATCCGCTGATGGACGATCAGGAACTCGATTCAAGACAATCGACGGGCACGATGTACTGGGAAGGTGCGGTGCGGGTGAGTCGCGCAGGTGTGGAGGTGGGACGGGCGTATCTGGAACTGACGGGCTATGCGAAGGCGGTGCGGCT
>NZ_JARESX010000079.1:0-30879 GCF_046026435.1 Paraburkholderia sp. RL17-381-BIF-C
GAGCATCGCTGAGGGCCCCGGGTAGCGTTCGATCCATCGCAGCGCAGGAGTCGCGTAGCGCACGCGGATCGCATCTCGCGTCACGACATAGGTAATGCCGATTCCGAAGGCGGCGCCCACCAGCAAATCGGTTGGGTAGTGAAAGCCCAGGTAGGCGCGCGGAACGCAAATGAACAGCACGGTATAGGAAAGCGCCAGCACACCGATACCCCGCCACACGAGGAAGATACCGGTGGCGACCGCCATCCATAGCATCGCGTGATCGCTCGGGAAGGAACTCCAACTTGTCAGCCGTGCGTCATTGAGAGCGCTACCTGCAAAGTGCAGATGCAGTTCGTCGCTATAGATAGGGCGCACCCTGAACGGCAACCAGTGAGTCAGCAGCCTTCCGACGAAGAGCGCCATGACGCTACTGAGAAGCGTCGCGATCACCATTTCTCGCCGCCATTCGCGGCGCTCGTCCTGCTGAAACCACATCCACCACAGCACGGGAATGAGGACGAGGCCTTTGAAAGTGTAAAGGTCGGCGATGACTTCTATGGATTGGGTCGCGAAATGACCGAAGTGTAAGTTGGACAGATATGTTTCAACAGATGAATCGAAGCTGTTCATTATTTCGTAAGAAAGTTTAGCCAGTCGCATCGGGGTTAGCATAGGCCATAAGATGCGCTGCATTATTTGGCGCTTACTTCCACTGACAACTTTTACGGTGCAATCTCGACCCCGTGAACGCTTGATTGCCAAGACGGTATCTGCACCAAGGTCCGGCCGGTTGAGGTATCTGTTTCCGGGAAGCCCACCCAGGGGGAACCCCCAGAGCAACGAGGCGTCCCTCAACAGCCCGTCCAGTCACGGTTTCAGCATTCGCCCTACAAGATCGTTACCCTCGGGATAACAGACGCGTCCCCAAGGTGATTGAACCGCCATGTCCCGCTCCCTAGACTCGCTTCATGTCTAGAGCGAGATCACACATGTCCAGTCAAAGTGCGCATCAATCCCGCTGGGCCACGCGCCGCGAGGAAAAGCATCGCCGCCTCGCGAGCGTCGCCTCGATTGCGGATGGCGTCATCCTCCCCACCGATCGTATCGTCGACGTCCTGCAGAGGCTTATCGCGCCCGGTGATCGCGTCGTCGTCGAGGGTAATAACCAGAAACAGGCCGACTTTCTGTCACGCTCGCTTGCCAAGGTCGATTCGGGCATCGTCAACGGTCTGCACCTGATCATCCCGAGCGTGAGCCGCGCCGAACATCTCGATCTCTTCGAGCGCGGCATTGCGAAAAAGCTCGACTTCGCATTTGCCGGCGCGCAAAGCCTGCGTATCTCGCAGTTCCTGCAGGATGGCATCCTCGAAATCGGCGCGATCCACACCTACATCGAACTCTATGGGCGGCTCTATGTCGATCTGACACCGAACGTCGTACTGGTGGCCGGCTATAAGGCGGATCGGCAAGGCAATCTATACACTGGCTCCAGCACCGAAGACACGCCCGCGCTCGTCGAAGCCGCCGCGTTTCGCGACGGCATCGTGATCGCGCAGGTCAATGAAATCGTCGATGCCCCGAAAGACCTGCCGCGCGTGGATATCCCCGGTTCGTGGATCGACTTCGTGGTCGAGGCGGATAAGCCGTTCTTCATCGAACCGCTCTTCACTCGCGATCCGCGTCTCATCACGCCGATTCACGTGCTGATGGCGATGATGGCGATTCGCGGCATTTACGAGCGGCACCAGGTGCAGTCACTCAACCACGGTATCGGCTTCAACACGGCGGCGATCGAACTCATTCTGCCGACGTACGGTGAAAAGCTCGGCCTCAAGGGCAAGATCTGCCGCCACTGGACGCTGAATCCGCATCCCACCCTGATCCCCGCGATCGAAACCGGCTGGGTCGAAAGCGTGCATTGCTTTGGCGGCGAGTTGGGTATGGACGCCTACGTCGCGCAACGGCCGGACATCTTTTTCACGGGCCGCGACGGTTCGATGCGCTCCAACCGTGCGATGTGCCAACTCGCGGGACAGTACGCGGTCGACATGTTCATCGGTTCGACGTTGCAGATGGACGGCGCGGGCAACTCGTCGACGGTGACGCATGGCCGCCTCGCCGGCTTCGGCGGCGCACCGAACATGGGGCACGATCCGCACGGCCGGCGCCATGCGACACCCGCATGGCTCGATCTGCTGCAGACCGACAGCCCGCTCGAACGCGGGCGCAAGCTCGTCGTGCAGACAGTCGAAACCTTTCAGGCAGGCGGCCAGCCAAGCATCGTCGAATCGCTCGACGCAGTCGACGTGGGCCGCGAGTCGGGCATGCCGCTCGCGCCCATCATGATCTATGGCGACGACGTCACCCACGCGCTGACGGAAGAAGGCATCGCCTATCTCTACAAGGCCCGCTCGCTCGAACACCGCAAGGAGATGATCGCCGCGGTTTCCGGCGTCACGCCCGTCGGCCTGACGAGCAGCCCCGACAAGCTCGCGGCGCTGCGGCGTGACGGCTTTGTCGCGCTGCCCGAAGATCTCGGCATTCACCGCAGCGAAGCGAACCGGTCGCTGCTGGCGGCGAAGAGCATGGCCGATCTCGTCGACTGGTCGGACGGTCTGTACGAGCCGCCTGCACGCTTTCGGAGCTGGTGATGCGCGAGAACCTTGCAACGGCTCTCGCGACGGTTCGCGAACCGCAAGCCAAAGCGTCTGACTGGTTCGCCAAACGTCTAGGCGCGCACGTCACAGCAGCGCTGATCGACGAAGTCACGCTCGCGCCGAAGCCTGGACTCGTCGATCCGCGCAGCCGCGGCGCGCATCACGATCTCGACTGGCACCTGATGTGCGTCTCGGCCCGGACGTTGGAGCCGATCTTCACCGACATGGCGCGCGCGGGCACCGAAACCCGGCCCATGCTGGCGCTTCGCGAGCGGATCGGCGCACTCGGCCGCGAAGGTGAAGCGCGCATGCTGACGGCGACGAATGGCGTGAACACGCATCGCGGCGCGATTTGGGCGCTCGGACTGCTGGTGACGGCCGCCGCGCGCGAACCGGCCGACCTGTCGTGCGATCGTGTGGCCGCGCGCGCCGGATCGATCGCGCGCCTGCCCGACCGCCACACGCCCGCGCTGACCGGTCATAAAGGCGAGCAGGCCTGCATCGATTACAACGTCGGCGGCGCGCGGGGGCAGGCGCATGCGGACTTTCCGCACGTGGTCGAGGTGGCGCTGCCCGAACTTGCGCGCTCACGCCTGCGCGGCGAGAGCGAAACAGCCGCCCGGCTGAACGCCCTGCTCGCGGTCATGTCATGTCTCGACGACACCTGCGTGCTCGCGCGCGGCGGCCGCGGCGCGCTCGCCGAGACGCAAAGCGGCGCGCGGCGAGTGCTGGAGCACGGCGGCGCCGCGACGCTCGCGGGCCGCCGTCATCTGAAGATGCTCGACGCACGGCTCGTCGAACGCCATGTCTCGCCCGGCGGCGCAGCCGATCTGCTTGCCGCCGCCCTATTTCTAGACAGGCTTCAGAGCGAAGCGCGTCACACGACGAAAGCATAGGAAACCAAATGGAAAACATCGTCCTTGAATTCCCGGCGGGCCGGGCCGCCCGGGGCCGAGCGCTCGCCGGCGTAGTCGCGTCGGGCGATCTCGAAGTGCTGCTCGAAGCGCACGACGCCCCTCGCACCGTGGTGAACATCACTACTTCGGTGGACGGCATGGGCCGCGTCTGGGAAGCCGTGCTCACGCGCATCTTTCGCGACGGCTCGCTGCCAGCGGCGAGGCTCGAGATCAATGATTTTGGTGCGACGCCAGGCGTCGTGCGCATGCGGATCGGACAGGTATTCGAAGAGCTGACCCGGACAGGCGGAGCGTAAAGACCATGAATACAGAAGAAATGCTCGAGCGCGAAAGCTTCATTGAACTGAGTGCGCGCGAGCGCGCGAAGAAGTTGCTCGACGAAGGCACGTTCACTGAATTGCTCGACCCGTTCCAGCGCATCAGGTCGCCATGGCTCGCGCGTCAGGGCATCGTGACTCAGGCTGACGACGGCACCGTCGTCGCAAAAGGAACGATCGACGGCCAGCCCGCCGTCGTGCTGGGCATCGACGCAGGATTTCAGGGCGGCAGCATGGGCGAGGTGTCCGCGGCGAAAATCGCCGGCAGCCTCGAACTCGCGGCGGAAGACAACCGCAACGGCATTCCGACGCGTGCCGTGATTCTTTTCGAAACGGGCGGCGTGCGCTTGCAGGAGGCCAACCTCGGGCTCGCGGCCATCGCCGAGATCCATGCGGGGATCGTCGATTTGCGGCGCTATCAGCCGGTGATCGGGATCACGGCGGGGCCGATCGGATGCTACGGAGGCATGTCGATCGCCGCGGGTCTTTGCAGTTGCCTGATCGCGACGCGTGAAGCGCGCCTCGGCCTGAACGGACCTGCCGTGATCGAGCAGGAAGCGGGCATCGCGGAGTTTGATTCGCGCGACCGGCCGATGATCTGGAGCTTCACGGGGGGTGAACAGCGATATCGCACAGGGCTCGTGGATGTATACGTCGGCGACGATACCGATGCGATCCGCGCCGCTGTGATTGCACGCTTTCGCGCAGGACGTCCGCACGCATGTCGCAGCGAACAGGTCACGGGCTTTCTGCAACGGCTCTCCGAAATCAATCCGGACGAGCAGGCCAGCCCGGAAGCGGCGGCCGCCCTCTATGGCAAGGGGTTCCAGTCATGAGCACAAAAGAGCTTTCGAAGCGCGGCGCCGTCTGGCTGGATGCGCTCACCTACAGTGCACCATTGCGGCCAGGCTACCCGCCTTCGGTGCGGGTCGTCGACGCACGGCTCGGCGAAGACCCGGCGCGTTTCGTTGCTGTCGTGCCGGACCCGGACAATCCGTTCGCGCGCGCACGCAGCGGCGAGGTCGGTCTCGTCGAAGGATGGGAAATCGCGCGAGCGGTGCGCGAAGTTGTCGATGCCGATGCCGAACGCCGCGAGAAGCGCGCGATCGTCGCGGTGATCGACGTCGCAAGTCAGGCCTATGGACGGCGCGAGGAAGCCTACGGCATCCATCAGGCCCTGGCCGGTGCCGCCGACGCATACGCAAGCGCGCGCCTTGCCGGCCATCCGGTGATCGGGCTGATCGTCGGCCGGGCAATGTCGGGCGCTTTTCTGGCGCACGGCTATCAGGCCAATCGCCTCATCGCGCTCGCCGATCCGCAGGTCATGGTCCATGCGATGGGCAAGGAATCCGCCGCACGCGTCACGTTGCGCTCGGTCGCCGATCTCGAAGCGTTCACGGCCCGCGTCCCGCCGATGGCCTACGACATCGACAGCTATGCGTCGCTCGGCTTGCTGTGGAAGCTGTTGAAGGTGACCAACCCCGATGCGCCGACCGGCGCCGATCAATCCATCGTCGAAAAGGCGCTGCATGCCGCGTTCGACGATATTCGCGCCGACCCGTCGCGCGGTCTGGGCAGCCGGCTCGGCAGCGAGCACCGCGCGGCGTCGGTGCAAGTGAGGCAGAAGCTGCGCGAACAATGGCACTGAACTCGCCGCGACGCGAGCCCTGATGCGCCGTGGCTCACGGCACATACCAACCCGGCGGACCCCAAGCCGATAAAGCAAATACTGGAGACACGACATGATTATCTACGGCACTGCACTGCTGGCGTTCTGCCATCTGGCGGGACTTTTTCTCGGCGACCTGCTCGGGGTCGCGATCGGCGTGAAAACGAATGTCGGCGGCGTTGGCATCGCCATGTTGCTGCTGATCTTCCTGCGCCTCTATCTGCACAAGAAGGGCCTGCTGCCGAAGGAAACGGAAGCGGGCGTGGGCTTCTGGGGCGCCATGTACATCCCCGTCGTCGTGGCAATGGCCGCCAATCAGAACGTCGTGGCCGCGCTCAAGGGCGGCCCAGTCGCGCTGCTTTCGGCGTTGGGCGCCGCCGCCGTCTGTGCCTGCTGCATTGCCGTTCTTTCCCGCACCGGTCGCGACAGCACGTCGTTCGTGAACGCGCCGCATCTCGAAGAAATCTGAAGCAGGGGTCCACCATGTTGCATATGCTCGATAAAGTATTGATCCAGAACGGCCTCGTCGCTTCGTTCGCGCTGGTGGGGCTCATCATGTGGGTGTCGTCGCTGATTTCGCGCAAGCTGACATTTGGACGCGTGCACGGCTCGGCCATTGCTATCGTGATTGGCCTCGTACTGGCTTATTTCGGCGGCATCCTCACGGGCGGACAAAAAGGACTCGCCGACCTTCCTCTCTTCACCGGCGTCGGCCTGATGGGCGGCGCGATGCTGCGTGATTTCGCCATTGTCGCGACCGCGTTCGAGGTGCAGGCAACGGAAGCCCGCAAGGCAGGACTCATCGGCGTGGTGTCGCTGCTGCTCGGCACCGTGCTGCCGTTCATCGTCGGCGCGAGCATCGCTCATGCATTCGGCTACACCGACGCCGTAAGCATGACGACCATCGGCGCGGGCGCCGTCACGTATATCGTAGGGCCGGTGACCGGCGCGGCCATCGGAGCAAGCTCCGACGTGATTGCACTCAGCATCGCAACGGGGCTGATCAAGGCGATCATCGTGATGATCGGCACGCCGCTCGCCGCCGGCTTCATGGGACTGAAGACACCGCGCTCGGCAATGATCTTCGGCGGGCTCGCCGGCACGGTCAGCGGCGTGAGCGCGGGACTGGCCGCTACGGATCGCCGCCTCGTTCCCTACGGCGCGCTGATCGCCACGTTTCACACAGGCGTCGGCTGCCTGCTCGGACCGTCCCTGCTCTACTTCGCGACCAAAGCGCTGGTCGGCGCTTGAGTGCGGCGATCTCCGCCTGCGCCGCGTGAAGGAGCAGACCATGTCACCCGCATCATGAGCGTACTGTTCACGTTTCCGGGCCAGGGTGCCCAGCGCACCGGTATGCTGCACACGCTGCCGGATCACCCCGAGGCCGCTCATGCGCTCGAAGAGGCCAGCGATTCGCTGGGCTACGACGCCCTGTCGCTGGACGATTCGAACGCGTTGCGCTCCACTATCGCGGTTCAACTGTGCCTGCTGATTGCAGGCGTCGCACAGGCACGGGTAGTCTGCGCTCACGGTCAGGCGCCCGATATCGTCACCGGTCTGTCGATCGGCGCGTATCCAGCCGCCGTCATCGCCGGCGCGCTCGACTACGCCGACGCTGTCAGGCTCGTCTCGTTGCGCGGACGGTTGATGGAACGAGCCTTCCCGCACGGATATGGGATGACTGCCATCGTGGGCATGACGCAGCGCGCGCTCGAACGCTTGATCACGGAAGTGAACAGTGCCGCCATGCCGGTCTTTCTGGCAAACATCAACGCACAGACGCAGATGGTGGTGGCGGGCAGCGATGCGGCCATGCAACGTCTCGCCACGCTGGCGCTCAAATGCGGAGCGCAACGTTGCGAGCGTCTGGACGTAGCGGTGCCTTCGCATTGCGCATTGCTCGACGCACCCGCGGCCGCGCTCGCCGACGCCTTCGGCCAGGTCGCCATGCGTGCGCCCGGGATCGTCTATCTGAGCAGCAGCATGGCGCGCCCGCTCTTCGACGGGCCACGCATCGCGTCGGATCTGGCAACCAATATGGCGCGGCAGGTGCGCTGGCATGACACGGTGAGGCTTGCGTGGGAACGAGGCGCGCGTCTGGCCGTCGAGATGCCGCCTGCTAACGTGCTGACCCGCTTGAGCAGCGCGATCTTCACGGAGGGCATCGCCGTGAGTTGCAGCGAGACCGCGCTACCGGACCTGAGCGCGTTGATCGAACGGGAAAGGCTGAGCGAATGAGGCGACAACCTCAGCCGACGCTTCTCGTACGAAGACGGCAGACGGCCATGAGCGCCAGCAGGTTCGGATCGCGCTCACGGGCGCGCAGAAAGCTGACACCGATCGTCTGGCGCATCAGGTATTGCGGCTTGAGAGGAATGAATTGCACCTTGTCACCGAACACGCCGCGCACGCGGCCCGGCAATAGCGTATAGCCGACCCCGCCGCTCACGAGGTTCATCAGCGAAAAAATATCGCCGACTCGCATCGTCACGTTCGGAGTGAAGTCCGCGACGCGGAAGGCCTCCAGAAATCCGTGATACGTCACGAACCCCTCGCCGAGCGAAACGAATGTTTCATCGCGGCAGTCCCGCAAATCGACGGCTTCCTGATGCGCGTACGGCGACCCAGCGGGCGCCGCGAAAAAAATGTCGTCTTCGAACAGCGGGATGGATTCGACTTCGGGTTCGGCATCCGGCAAGGCCATCAACGCCGCATCGACCGCGCCTTGCTTCAGCTTGTCGAGCAACTCGGCATTCGACCCGAGCGCGAGTTCGACCTGAAGCGTAGGCCGGCGCACCTTGATGTCGATGACGATGCCGGGCACAGTCCTGATGGTCAGCGAGTAAAGCGAGCCGATCTTTAGCCGATCCGATGAATAGCCGGCGGCTTCACGCGTCGCGCGAATACCATCGGACATCAGCGTGAGCACCTCTTGCGCCACATCGGCGAGCATTTGCGCCGCCTCCGTCGACTTGAGATTGCGGCCTTCATGCCTGAACAGCGCGCATCGCACGCCCTGTTCGAGCGAATGCAGCGCGCGATGCACGCTCACCGTGCTCACGTTCAGCGCCTCTGCCGCCTTCGAGAGGTTTCCCGTCTCCATAAATGCGAGCAGGACTTCCAGCTTGCGAAAGGTGATCTCGTCGTCAATTCGGTCGCGCATCTCGATTCACGGCATGGTCATAATTGTCGATTATCGACGCGTGAGCCCGCTCGACAAATAGCGATAACCCCGCATGCTTCGCGACGAACGGGCACGGAACAGGCGGCGATCGTCGGATCATGCCGCCTGTCGCGGAGATGCGAACGTCATTCTGCCCACTCGAGGGCTGCGCAATCGCCTGGTGGGGTGCAGAGCCTCCTCATTCAGAGGCCTGGCGCTAGAATGCCTCGCGCCGTTGTACGGGCCAAGCAACACTACATAGCGAACCGGCGGGCTGAATGAAGGCCCCGAATCGGCGCAGTTGCGAGGCCCGCCTAGAACGCGCCGCTGCGCACGTCTCCACCCATACGATAGTCCCGGTTACTCTGCTCCGGATTCCGGTTCACGAGCGGTCGCGCATAGAGCGGATGCCGCAAACTGCGAACCTCATGTTCGAGCCTGAAGCAATGCGCACCGCTCGCGAGATCGATGAGATCGGCGAAGCGATATTGATGAGGCTCTTCGCCATAGGCCAGCCCGCGCGCTGCGAGCCGTGCATACGGTTCGGAGAATTGGGCCGCATAGATCTGGAGGTGGTGCCCGTCATAGTCCGGGCTTGCATCAGGTGTTTCCGCGTAGATAAGTTGCTGATGCGTGCCGACCGCGATCACCGCCTGCTGCGAACCATTGTGATCGCGCACGTCGACGGACGCATCGAGCAACTCACGATAGAACCCCGCAATCGGCGCCGCACAACCGATGGGCACATCGAGTCGCACATAAGCGATGCCGAGATCGATGCCCGACCACGGCGCGCGCGCTGGGTACGCGGGCGGATCAAGGCAGTCGTACCGGTTTCCCCATGGGCAGGTGACCTCTATGCAGTCGGCCCGCTCGCTCCATCCAAAGCTAGTCCCTTCAAGCACTGACTGAACTGCGCGCAATCGTTCGATCAACGACTGCCGCGTGCCCACGATCAAACCGACCCGCCCACGCAGGCGTTGTGCGGCGCCGTGCGGCAAGTGAATCTGAGAACGACCGATGTTGATCCACATATTGCTTACGCCGGTCATCAAGAAGGGATCGCGGGTGAGTCCAAGTCCGCTGACATAGAAAGCAGTCGCAAGGCGCTGGTCCGGTATCGTGAGGTTGACATGTTCGAGCAGGACCAGATTGCCCGTGTCTTCGCGTGCGTAATCGAAACGTTCCATCTGATTGCCTTCGAAGCTCCATGGTTTAGGATGCATCAATCCTTGACTAGGGGGCTCATGCGACGTTCTTTGTCGCACGACCGTCTTCGCGCAATTCAATGCGCCTGCGATCCCCAAGAATCAAAATATACGATGCCCCGCTCCGCAAAGCCACTGCGCTGATTCACACGAGCCCCAAATGAACCAACCGATCAGCGCAAGAACAAGCGGAGCCCAACCTATCGCCGCGAGCGGTAGAAAGCGAACGTCTGTCGCAACCCGTCTTCCAGCGACGTAGCGGGCAAACCCGGAAGCAGACGGCCGAGCGCCGGATCGCTCGGGAATTCGGTGGCGATGGGCAATGGCGGCCCGGCACTATCGAGGCGGGCGCCGGGCGCCAACGCGGACAGCCGCTCGATCACCGTATCGACGGCGGCGATCTCCCCTGCGAGGGTGAACACGTGTGCCCCTTGCGCCGGCGCGAAGAGTGCAGCTTCGTACGCTGCGGCGATATCGTCGGCAAATACGAGGCCGGTCGATCCCGTGAACGGAATCGTGTACGCCTCGCCGCGAGCCGCCGCGCGGCACGCGAGACTCGGGCCCGCACTCGAGCCGGTTTCCCGTCCCGCACCATACACAACGAGTGGCCGGAAGCCAATGCTGGCGAGGCCGCAGTCGTTCCAATACGCTCGCGCCGAGCCTTCGCAGGCCAGCTTGAACGCGCCGTAGTGCGTTTCGGGATGGGGCAACGCGCCGTCGTCGGGGCCGAAAACGCCTGCGCTGCTGGCATAAAGCACGCTGCGCACACCCACCGCGCGCGCGGCGTTGAAAACGTTCAGCGTACCGATCAGATTGATTTGCGCGCCGCGTACGGGGTCGCTCGCGCAACTGGGCGTGAGCACACCTGCCAGATGAATGACACCATCGCACCCCTCCAGCGCGTGGGTCACGTCGCCCGCGACAGCAATGTCGCCCGTCATCCATTCGACTTCACCTGCCTGATCGGGCGCGAGCTCGCCCAGCAAGCGCGCATCGCGGCGCAGGTCGAACGCCCGCACGCCAACACCGCGCGCCAGTAGACGGCGCATGATCCATGCAGCAAGAAAACCGCTCCCGCCCGTCACCAATATCCGCATCGCTCGCTCCTCCTCTGCAGGGAAATATTTGATTTTCGAGTTTTTTGGAATACTATTCCATTAACAAAACTTGTTCTACACATTTCTGCACAAAGCAGACGGAGACACACGAGGCATGAACGAAGCAAGGCAAACACAATGGGACGAGGAAGTTGACCTGCTGGTCTTCGGTGCCGGCGCAGGCGGCATGACCGCCGCGCTGGTCGCGCATCACGAAGGCATCAAGGTTCTCGTGTGTGAAAAGACAGACGCCGTCGGCGGAATCACGTCCACCTCGGGCGGCACGACTTGGGTGCCAGGCACGCAATTGAGCGCGAGCGCGGGCGTGCCCGACAGCGTCGACGACGCGCGGCGTTTTCTCGCGTCGGTGGTCGGCGATCGCGGCGGCGACGAAGCGCGTGAGGCGTTTCTGGAAAGCGGGCCGATAGCGATCGACGAACTCCAGCGCATCAGCGAGGTGAAATTCGTCGCCGCGACCGCGCACCCGGATTACGTGACGGGGCCCGGCGCGGCCTTCGGTGGGCGCGCGCTCGCGCCGGTCGCGTTCGACGGACGCCTGCTCGGCGACGAATTCGTCCGTGTGAGACCGCCACGCAAAGAGTTCATGGGTCTCGGCGGCATGATGGTGGCGCGCACCGATCTCGACGCGCTGCTCGCGCCGCTCGCCTCCAGGAAGAACTTCTCGCGCACGCTGGCGGTGGTGGGCCGCTACGTGATGGACAGGCTGCGCTATCCACGCGGCACGCAGCTTGTCATGGGCAATGCGCTGGCCGCACGGCTCTTCTACAGCTTGCGCAAACAGAAAGTGGAAGTCCGCTTCGAAACACCGTTGATCGAACTGGTGATCGAGCAAGGCGAAGTCACCGGCGCCGTGGTCGAACAGAAAGGCGCTGGCCGTAAGCGTATTCGCGCGCGTCGCGGCGTGGTGCTTGCTACCGGCGGCATTACCCGCCATCCGGTTCTGCGCAAGCAACTGTTCCCCGCCGGCGCCCAACCCTTATCGCTTTCACCCGACACGCATACCGGCGACGGCGTAGGCAGTGCGCTCAAGATCAACGCGCAGCTCAATGATGGGCACGACAGTCCCGGCCTCTGGATGCCCTGCTCGATTTTGCGCTCACGCGACGGACAGGACAGTATCTGGCCGCACATCATTCTCGATCGGGCGAAACCAGGACTGATCGCGGTGAACAAGCTCGGCGAACGATTCGTCAACGAGTCGGACTCGTATCACGACTTCGTCATGGGCATGCTGCGCAGCGCGGGCAACGCTCAAAGCGCGCCTGCCCACCTGGTCGTGGATGCCGCCTTCATTCGCGACTACGGTCTCGGGCTGCTCATGCGCGAGCGAAGCCACAATCGTATCGCCAGTTTTGAGAAGGCGGGCTATCTGATCAAGGGCGGCACGCTGGCCGAACTCGCTGGAAAGCTAGGGGTCGACGCGGCGGGACTCGAGCGCACCGTCAGCATCTACAACCGCGACGCGGCGCAGGGTCTGGATCCCGCGTTTCACCGCGGCTCGAGCCCGATGAACCGTTTCAATGGAGATGCCGCCCAAACGCCGAATCCGTGCATTCGCCCGATCGGCCCGGGGCCGTACTACGCGGTGACGGTCTGGCCTGCCGATCTGGCCTGCAGCGCGGGTCTGGCCGGCAACGCCAACGGCCAGGTACTCGACAACGACGGCCATATCATTCCTGGCCTCTACGCATGCGGCAACGACCTCGCCTCGATATTTCGCGGCACCTACCCCGGCCCTGGGACCACGCTCGGACCCGCGATCGTATTTGGCTGGCGAGTCGCAAAGCATGCGGCACGCGCCGCGTCGGGTTCGGTTGCGCTGAAGCAGTCCGACGCAATCGCGCCGCCGCCGCGCGCGACTGTGTGAAACCGTTGGTGAATCTGTAAACAGGAAGACTTTTGGTGAGCGCCCTCTTGGCTCACCGACATGAACATGCCGCGAGCCGGGCGCCCCGCCCGGCTCCGCGCACGGTCACGCCGCCCGAGGCCGTCCTTTGCGCTTGGCCACGACGGGCCGCACATCGCTCGCCGCAGCAACGGGCACCACTTTCAGGCTGCGCTTGAAATACGGCGAACTGAGCGTGGCCGCTCCCATATCCGATGCCGCTTCGAGCAACGCAGGCGCAAGCTCCTTGAGCCGCGCATCCGGCAACCGGCTCGTCGGTCCCGCCAGACTCACCACGCCGACGACGAGGCCCGTCACTGGATGGCGGATCACCGCTGCCATCGAGGTCATGCCGACTTCATACGTATCGCTTGCGACGCCATAGCCGCGTTTGCGCGCGCCGGCCAGATCCTGAAGAAACTGCTGGATCGACTTCGGCGCTCTCGGCCCGGTCTGCCCCGCCTTGCCAATTCCTCCCTGGCGCGAAACCAGCTCGAGCGCCTCTTCGTCGCTCATGCTCGACAGCCACGCCTGCCCGCTCGCAGTGCAGTGAAGGGGCGGCTGACTGCCCATGTCCGGGTCATAGCGAAGACCGGAGCGAGCGCCCTGCGCTTTGCCGACAAACGTAATGTGATCGTCCTCGACCACACCGAGCCGCGCGAGTTCGCCCGAGGCCGACGCCAGCCGGTCGAGCACGGGCTGCGAAATATCGAGCACACCCCCGGTGGACAGCCACATCAATGCAAGCGAGACCAGCTTGAGCGCCAGCACATACTCGCCGTGCTCGTCCTGCCGCACATACCCTTCCTCGGTGAGCTCGGCCAGCAAGCGATGCGTGCCGCTGCGCGGGATATTCAGCGTGTCGGCGATCGCGGCCAGTTGCAAACTGCCGCCCTGTTTCGCGAGCAGTTCGATGATGGCCAATGCCCGCTCAAGATTCCCAGCCATGGATTGCACTCTCAATTCGACTTAGATACCGAATGAGAACACGATTCCACACCGGAACTCAAGCGGATGCAAATCGCACTGCGGTTCGTGTCGATTGCCTAGTGGCTTGCGCTGCCTTCAACCCGCAGTACTGAGCCGCGATGTCGAGCGCCTTTGAGAAGCACCGCCGCGGCACCTACCGTTGCGGGAACCGCAAGCGCCGTGAGCACTTCACCGAAGCCCCAATTCGCGTGCAGCATGCTGGCGCCGAGCATCGCCCCTGCAATGCCGCCAAAGCGCCCAATGCCGAACATCCAGCTAGTGCCGGTGGCGCGCATGCGGGTCGGATAAGAACCAGCGGCCAAGGCGCAAAAGCCGGTGTTGGAGCCGTTCATGCAGTAGCCCATGCCGAACGCAAGCATGCCGATACCCGTGATTCCATGCCCCGGCAAACCCATGTACCACGCAAAGACACCCCCCACGAACACTGTTGCGCCCAACACGCGGTGGGGATTGAGGCGGTCCATCAGCCAGCCGATTGCGAGCGAGCCGATCGTGCCGCCCGCCTGAAACAGCGCGCCGACGATCGCCGCCTGCCCGAGCGTGAACCCCGCGCCCCGAATCAATGTTGGCAGCCAACTGCCCAACAGATAAACAGTCAGCAAGCCCGCGAAATAGCAGATCCACAACATCACCGTGCCGAATACGTAGTCGCGCGACAGGATCAGGCGCACCGGGCTGCGCTCGCGCTGCTGGGTGTCCTGTGCGACGAAACGCGTTGCTTCGTCCGCCATGTCCGGCTGGATGCGGTTCAGCACGCGCACGAGCCGCGCACGGCGCGTCTCCTTGAGCGACAGATAGCGCGCCGATTCGGGCAACCACTTGATCATCAGCGGAACATAGAGAATCGGCAGTACGCCTCCGAGTATCAACACCGAGTGCCAGCCGTAGGCCGCAATCAGCCAGGCGCTCACGAAGCCGCCGCCCGCGGCACCGAGCGTGAAGCCGCAAAACACAGTCGTCACCATCAGTGCGCGGCAGCGCTGCGGCGCGTACTCGGCCATCAATGTCGCCGCATTAGGCATGGAGGCACCGAGCCCGAGGCCGGTCAGAAAGCGCAGCACGGTCAACTCGGTCACGTTGCTCGCGAACGCCGAACCGAGGCTCCACACGCCGAAGAACAGCACGGCGATCGTCATGACCGTCTTGCGGCCGAAGCGGTCGGCAAGAGGTCCCGCGCACAGCGCGCCGAAAGCGAGCCCGAGCAGTCCGCCGCTCATGACGGGACCCAGCGCATCGCGTGGAATGGCCCACGCGCCCGATAGCGCCGGCGCGATGAAACCGATCATCACGGTATCGAGGCCATCGAGCGTGACGATGACCATGCACATCATCAGGACGAGAATCTGGAACCGTCCGACTGGCTGTTCGTCGAGAAGCTTTTGTACGTCGATGACAGCCGACGCCCGAGTTTTCGGCCCGTTGGGCTTGAGTGAAGCATTCATAGGTTGTCTCCGGATTGTTATTTGTTGTTGTCGATAAAGGATGCCAGTCCGAGCAGCATCTTGCGCGCGCTTCGACGGACTGCGTTTTACCCTGTCACGCGCATCAGTCCACCGCGTAAGCCCGGGCGAGCACGTTCAGCGTCGCCTCGCGCAGCTTGCGCGCACGTTCGAGCGCAGGCGCGGTTTTCGCCCATTGCTCCGTCGGCACTTCGATGCTGAGCGGCAAATGATCGGGAAGCGCGCGCAGGATGCCTACGAGATCGATCCCGCCTTCGCCCGGAATCATCCGCTCGCAGCGGGCCTGGAACAGCAGTGTCTCGAGGTCGGTCGGACGCTCTGCGGGCCCATCGCAAAACTGCACGTAACCAAAGTACTCGCGCGGCAGTGCAGCGAGTTCTGCAGTCGACGAACCGGCACGATCGAAGTGAAGCGGGTCGATGATGAGACCGGTATTGCTGCGGCCCGCTGCCTTGACGATGCGAGCGCCCTGCGTGATGTCCTTCGCATTCGTCCACGGCATCGGTTCGAGCGAGGGGGACAGTCCGAGCGGTTTCGCGAGATCGCAGAGTTGCGCGAGACGCTCCGCCGTGCGTGCTTCGTCGGGGTCGTTACCCGCCACAAGCACGTAGCGTGCGCCAAGTTCCGCCGCGGTCTCGAGCATGGGCTCGTAGTCTGTCACATCGGTGTCCGGCTTCAGGCGGAGAATCTCCACGTCGAGCACCTTGATGCCCGTGTCTCGCAAGCGTGCCAGCGTTTCACGTTTCAACGGCGTATCGCCGACGATCTCGTGCCGCACTTCCTGATCGGTGGCGGGCAACAGACGCAACCCGACGTAGTCATAGCCCGCCTGCGCCGCGCATTCCACCATTTGCGGCGGCGTCAGCTCAAGCACGGTCAGCGCCGAGAGAGAAAGCGCGCGAGCGTTGTGCTGTGTCATGTCGTTTCCTTCGGTTCGGTTAGTCATTTCATTGCAGAGCGTGTTCAGCGCAGCGGTGAAAACGGTGCCGGCACATAGATCGTCGATTCCATCGTAGTCAGATGCGCAGGACCGCCCTTGGGCGGCCAGACGCCGTCTTTCACCGCTTCGGCGCGAATCCGCGAACGTTCGTCGACGCCCGCATATGCCCAGATGTTCAGGAAGCGCGGCACCGTGCCATCGAGCGAATACATCGCACCGATTAGCGGCGAGCGCTGCGTGCGTTCAGGCAACGCCTTTTCCCACGCGTCGATGGTGTGCTGCAGGCTCGCGAGCTTCGTGCCGTAGACGCGCATCTCGTAGATGCCGCCGTGCACGGCAGGTTCGATCGGCGGCAGGAAGGGGAACAGCGCGTAGCTGTCGATCTTCACGTCGGTGACAAACTCGCCGCAACCGAACGGGTTGCCTTCGAGCAGCATGCGCTTGCGCTCGGTGATCAATGCGGCTTCCGATTCGAAGCCGCGCAACACCATCACTTGCCCCAGCGCGCCGATGTCCGAATACCAGCAGCCGAACAGTGTCGAGCCGGGCTGCTTGCCGCTTGACCTGATGCTTTCGAAAACCTGCGGATTCGAGCCTATTTTCACGGTGAGCGTCACTACGTCGTAGAGAGTCATTGCATTTGTCCTTGCGCATGATGTGAGGATTCTTCAACCGACTCCGTCTGATTCAGACCGGAGAGAGAAAGGCCCGCGAGATAACCGAAGGTCATCGCGGGGCCGAGCGTAATGCCGCCAGCCGGGTAACAGCCGCCCATCACGCTGGCGCTGTCATTGCCGACGGCGTAGAGTCCGGCCACCGGCCGGTTCTCTTTGTCCAGAACGCGGGCGGCAGCATCGGTCGCGAGGCCGGCGAATGTGCCGAGGCTGCCGGGAAGCAGTTTGACCGCGTAGAACGGGCCGTTTTCGAGCGGCGCGACGCACGGATTCGGCTTGTGCCGGGCATCGCCCTGTACGCGGTTGTAGGGTGTGGAGCCGCGATGAAACTGCGGATCGGCGCCGTCCTTTGCATGCGTGTTGTAGGCCGCCACGGTGCTCGCGAGACCCTGTGGATCGATGCCACACTGTATTGCCAGCTCGGCGAGACTGCTCGCCCGCTTGAGATACCCCGTACGACGATACGGGCGACTCGGAAACGGAAACGGCTTCGACACGCCCAGACCGTAACGGCGCTGGAAACGATGGTCACACACCAGCCACGCGCACACTTCTTCGCCTGCCGGCGTCGTATCGAAGAGCGCGCTCATCAGGTCGTAATAGGACGACGCTTCATTGGCGAACCGTTTGCCTGCGCGCGTCACCGCGATCACACCCGGTTTGGCGCGTTCGATCAGATGCGGGAATGCAACGGCAGGCCGGCCATTTCGCTGCGGCACGAGCGACACAGGCGCCCACGCCGCGGGCGCTTCAAGCGCGCCATCGAAATGCCCGCCAATCGCCTCGCCCATGCGAATGCCGTCGCCCGTATTCGAGCGTGGCGCGGCCGACCAATGCTCACGTCCCGACGGCGTGTAAGCGAAGGTTTGCGCGCGCCGCGCAGCGTCATGCGGATAGCCGCCGCAGGCCAGGACGACGCCGCGCAAAGCTCGCACCTCGTTGGCGACACCGTCGATCTCGACGCGTGCGCCCACCACGCGACCCGCCTCGCGAAGCAACCCTACGGCTTTCGCGTTCACGCGCAGATCGACGCCATGGTCCGCGGCCGACTTCAGCAGCCGCGCAACCAGCGCGTGCCCGTTGACCAGATGCATCGAGCGACCATAGCGAAGCTTATGCACGGCAAATGTCGCTAATCGCCGCGTGACATGCAGTGCGGAACGCAGAGAGCGGGTCGCGTTGAAGAAATGAGCGAGGTCACTACCCGAGGCGATCGCCATCCCCTTGAGCGTCGTGACGCCGAGCGGCGGTCGTAGCTTGTGGATCAACGGTCCCAGCTCGCGGCCGTCGAACGGCATCGCGCAGACCGAGCGGCCTCCGGTCCCAAAGCCCGGCGTGGTGTGGAAGTCTGGAATCCGGTTGCCGTCGACAAAACGCATCGACGTATGCTGCTCGAAGAACTCGACCATTCGCGGACCGTGCTCCAGCAGCGCGCCAATTCTGGCCGCATCGAAATGAGAGCCGAGTTCGTTGCGCAGATAGGTGCGCGGCGCATCCGCCGCCTCGGTGATCCCTGCGCGCACGGCGAGGGGGTTGCGTGGTATCCACATCCATCCGCCGGACCACGCCGTCGTGCCCCCGAAAACCGCCTCCTTCTCCGCAACGATCACGCGCAGTCCGCGCACAGCGGCGGTGACCGCAACGGCCAGACCACCCGCGCCTGAGCCCAACACCAGCACATCACATTCGAGCATCGGTTCACGCTTCATTGCCAACCCGTTTCGTCTCAGAAGGGATACCTCATTTATGTTGAATACTATTCCACTTTACTATTTTATTCAAACAGGACTTATCCCTACCCTGTCGCGACTCGTCCGGCTCCCGCTCGTCTGCTCCACGTTGACCTGTACGCTGCGGCGCATCCGGCCCGACAGGCATCGGCCACACATCGAATCAACTTTAATTGTTGAATACTATTCCACTAAAGATTAAAGTTCATCGAAACTGAGCAGCGTCGACGATCGCGGCGCCTTGATGGGAACGGACCGCGGTACTCGTTGCGCATGGGACACATAGACACCACAGGAGGTTGAACACAGCATGAGCCAGCAGAACCCATCTTCGTTTTCCCCGTCGCTCGATGAAGGCCTTAGCGGCGCGACGCGTATCTATTTCATTGTCGGCGACCCGATCGCCCAGGTCCGCTCGCCAGCCGGCGTCACGGGCGCATTGCGGGCAGCGGGGCGCGACGCGCTGGTGGTACCCGCCCACGTGGCGCCGGCCGATCTGCCCGCGTTCTTCGCGGGCGTCACGCCGATGCGCAACGTCGACGGCGTGATCATTACCGTGCCCCACAAGTTCAACGCGGCCGGGTACTGCGCGACGCTTTCCGACGAAGCGAGTTTCCTCGGCGCGGTCAATACGCTGCGTCGCACGCCCAACGGCGACTGGCACGGCGCCATGTTCGACGGCACAGGATTCGTGGCAGCGCTGACGAATGCGGGTTGTGATCTGACCGGCAAGCGCGCGTTGCTCGTGGGCGCAGGCGGGGCGGGATCGGCGATCGGTCACGCGCTAGTGAGTGCGGGACTGACATCGCTCGACATACGTGATAACGACGCGGGCCGTACGACGTCTCTGGTCGACCGGCTCAATGCGCTGCAACGCGGCAGGGTGCGTAGCGTCGCCGCCGATGTGCAAGCGCACACGTTCGACATCGTGGTCAACGCGTCGCCGCTCGGCATGCGTGCGGACGACCCATTGCCGATCGATGTGTCACGCCTTCGAGCCGGGACCTTCGTGGGCGATGTCGTGACCAAACCCCCGCTGACACCCTTGATCGAAGCAGCGCGCGCACGGGGATGCCAGACGGTGACAGGCACGCAGATGTTCGGCCGCGTCTGCGACCGTATGGTGGAGTTTTTGCTGGACGTGCCGCAATAAGTAAAACGCGCTGTGCAACGCGAAACCGCGTGTGCGCAGCGCGCTAGAAGAAGTGCTGCCCTCAGTGGGTGGGAAGCGGCATCCGGTTCGACACCTCTGATGCGCCGGTGGTGGCGAGCGCCTCATTGTCATGAGGTTCGTAGTCCATGGCATTGGCCGCATGGCGGCCGGCGACGTAACCGAACGTCATTGCAGGACCGAGGTTGATGCCGCCCGACGGATAGAAACCGCCCATCACACTGGCCATGTCCGTTCCCACCGCATACAGGCCGGCAACAGGTTGGCCATTCTCGTCGAGCACCTGAGCGGAGCCGTTGGTCTTCAGGCCTGCGAACGTGCCGAAGCTGCCCGGGAATACCTTGACCGCGTAGAAGGGTCCGTGCTCGATCGGCGCGACGCAAGGATTCGGGCCTTTGTGCAAGGGGTCGCCCCCCTTTCGGTTATACGGCGTGGAGCCGCGTCCAAACAGAGGGTCCTCACCACGGCGCGCATGCTCGTTGTAGAACCTGACCGTAGCTGCCAGCGCATCAGGATCGATACCGCAACGCCTCGCCAGCTCTTCGATCGTTGAACCTCGTTGCAGATAACCGCTGCGGATTAAAGATCCGACCGGCACAGGGAAAGGCCGTGCGTAACCCAGACCATACCGGCGCAGAAACCGGTGATCGCAGACAAGCCACGACGCTACTTCCTGCCCCTCCGGCGCCGCCGCGACCATGGCGGAGGTGTAGTCGTAGTAACCGTCCGCCTCGTTCACGAAGCGCTTGCCGTTAGAGAGCACCCCGACGACACCGGGCTTGGCGCGGTCGATAATGTGCGGGAAGTGGCCAATGCTGCCGTCAGCGTGCTTAACTTTCGACACGGGCGCCCAGGCGGCAGCCGAGGCGACATCCGTGACAAGGCTGCCACCCGCCGATTCGCCCAGACTCACGCCGTCGCCAGAGCAACTCTCGGGCGGCAAGGCGAGGTGTTCGCGGCCGGTGGGTGTGCGTGGAAGAAGCGCCTTGCGCCGTGTCACATCATTGGGGAACCCGCCGGCGGCCAACACGACGCCCTTCGCCGCGCGAATCGTTATTTCGCCCCGGGCCGTCGAGACGACTGCCCCTCGAACCGCCTTACCCTCGAACACCAACCTCGTTGCAGGTGCGGACTCCATCAAGGTCACACCCAGGTCCTGCGCCGACCTGGCAAGGCGCGCGACCAGTGCGACACCGTTCACCAGTTGCATGGCGCGGCCGTACAGCGCCAGATCGAGCAGATGCCGCGTGAAACGCCTTGTGACGTGCGTGAAGGACTTGAGAGAGCGCGTCACGCTCAGAAAAGCCATCAGGTCCGCGCCCGCCATGATCGGCATGCCCATGAACGAGGTTTCGCGCATTGTCTTGCGCAGACGTTTGATCAGCGGGCCGACCTGCCGCCCATCGTACGGTGCGGCAATGACCTGATGACCCTGTGTTGCTGCACCTTCGACGTTGCCATGTACATCAGGAATGCCGTTGCCGTCTACAAACTGCAGCGACGTATGCTGTTCGAAGAAGGACACCATGTGCGCGCAGTTGTCGAGAAATGCATCGATACGCTCCGGGTCGTAGCGGCGGCCGAGTTCGTTCCTGAGGTAGGTGCGGGGCTGTTGCGGGTCTTCATTGATACCCGCGCGCCTCGCCAGCGGATTGCCTGGAACCCACATCCAGCCGCCCGACCATGCCGTTGCACCACCGAATACGGCGTCTTTTTCCACTACGACGACCTTGAGACCATGCCATGCCGCAGTGACCGCCGCGGCCAGCCCCGAGGCGCCGGAGCCGATCACGAGCAGGTCGCAGTCCATCTGGGTTGAAGTGTTCATTTCCACAGTTACTACGAAATGAGCCTTGGTGGGGCGCTGAATCTGCCATGGCCGGGCTCATCGACGACCGAGCCCCAGGTCAACGTCTGAAGATACGAATGACGTTATTTGTTGAATACTATTCCCGATTAGAAGAATTGTGTCAATGTCGTCCGCTTGCATTCATGGAGCACGCGGGGCGTCGGAACGACGAGTCTCAAACGAAGATTCTATTTTTGCGCGAGGTCGACATTGCGTCACGCTCATGACTTCGCGCACGCTGGCGTCGTCGGCAGCCATGTTGGGGTCGCGCAGAATCGCGACGGCGCTCGTCATCTGTCCGGTTGGACAGTAGCCGCATTGATATGCGTCGTACTCCCAGAACGTTTGCTGAACAGGATGGAGTTCGCCGTTTCTCTCAGCCCTTCGATCGTGGTGATGTGATCGCCTTCGTGCCGGATCGCCACTGAGAGACGAGTGCGGCATCAGGCCCGCGTTGTTGAGCATGACATCGACCCGCCCGTATTGCTCGACCGCCGTGTCGACGAGATGTTTGACCTGTGCCGCATCGGTGACATCGGTCGCGACGGCCAGCGCCACTCCGCCATCCGCGACGATTGTCTCGGCCAGCGCATTGGTCCGGTCGAGCCGCCGCGCGCCCAGCACGACAATCGCGCCCTGCGACGTGCGCGCAATTCACAAATCGTCTTTAAGCACGCAACACTAGCAGGGAGTTTCAACCCAACGCGCGGGAAAGACTCTCCAAATTGAAATCGACAAGCTCTACGAAACACCCGAGCATGCGCGCGGCGTGGCTGCCCGAAGCCGGCAATCAACGCACACCGGCGGTGTTGGCCCAATCCCGCACCGCCTGTGCGAACAGCCGGAGCGCAGTGGGAGGATGGCGGTTGGCGGGGTAATAGAGGCTCAAGCCCGGAAACGACGGGCTCCATTCGGCCAGCACCTGAATGAGCCGCCCCGCCGCGAGGTGTTCGGCAACCAGATAGTCAGGCACCCAGGCAATGCCGATGCCCGCCAGCGCCGCCTCGACCATCAGGTTCGTGTTGCCCAGCGTCATGGGGCCGTCGACATCAATACTCGCGCTTTTGCCGTGATATTCGAGATCCCAACGATAGAGCGTGCCGCTCTCGAAGCGGAACCGGATGCAGCGGTGTTTCGCCAGATCGTGCGGTGCCTTCGGCGCCTCGTGGCGCGCAAAGTAATCAGGCGACGCCACCGCGGCAAAGCGCAGGTCGGGGCCGAACCTCACGGCGATCATGTCGCGCGGCACATCCTCAAGAACGCGGATGCCGGCATCGAAACCGTCGGCCACGATGTCGACGAGCCGCGTGTCCACGACGAATTCCACGTGGATATCCGGGTAAGTCGCCAGAAAATCGGGCAGCACGTGCTGGACGATCGACTTCGCCGCTGATTCGGAGGCGCTGATACGGATCGAACCCGACGGGCGGTCGCGTGCGAAAGCCACCTCGTTCACGGCGTCTTCGAGGTCGGCAATGGCGGGCCCGACTCGCCGCAGCAGTTGTTCGCCCGCCTCGGTCAGCGCGACCGAGCGGGTGGTCCGGTTGAAGAGGCGCACGTCGAGTCTTGCTTCAAGTCCCCGCATGGCGTGACTCAACGCGGACGGCGAGACCCCCAAGGTCCGCGCCGCCGCACTGAAGCTGCGCTGATGAGCGATCGCGACGAATGCGGTCAGTTCAGATAAGCCGGCTCGCAACATAAGTGAATTTTCCTCATAACCTTTTGCAATTCTAGCCTTATTGTTGAGCTACGCACAACAGCCTAAGCTTGAGGCTGTTGAACGTCGCGTGGCGCCCGTGCGAACAGGCCGCCTTCCACGCTCGTCACTTTTCGAAAGGAGAATGCAGATGCAAAAGCGCAAACTTGGAAACAGCGGTCTCGAAGTCTCGGCACTAGGCCTCGGCTGCATGGGTTTGAGCTACGGCTACGGACCGGCCACCGAGAAGACGGCAGGCATCAAGCTGATTCAGTCGGCTTTCGAAAAAGGCGTCACGTTTTTCGATACCGCCGAAGCCTATGGTCCGTTATTCAACGAAGAACTGGTCGGAGAAGCCGTTGCGCCGTTTCGCGATCAGGTGGTGATCGCAACCAAGTTCGGCTTCACGGAAGGCGACGTGACCAAAGGCGTCGACAGCCGGCCCGAACGCATCCGTGCGGTCGCCGAGGCATCGCTCAAGCGGCTGAAAACCGATCGTATCGACCTCTTCTACCAGCATCGCGTCGATCCGAATGTGCCTCTCGAAGACGTGGCCGGCGCCGTCAAGGATCTGATCGCACAAGGCAAGGTCAAGCACTTCGGCATGTCCGAAGCCGGCGCGCAGTCGATCCGCCGCGCCCACGCCGTACAGCCGGTGGCAGCATTGCAGAGCGAGTATTCGTTGTGGTGGCGCGAGCCGGAAGAGACGGTGCTACCCACGCTGAAAGAACTGGGCATCGGTTTCGTGCCGTTCAGCCCGCTCGGCAAGGGCTTCCTGACCGGCGCGATCGATGCGACCACGTCGTTCGACAAGACCGATTTTCGCAATGTCGTGCCGCGTTTCTCCGAAGAGAACCGTAAGGCCAACGCCGGCCTCGTCGAGGTACTCGGCAAGATTGCCGATGGCAAGGGTGCGACGCGCGCGCAGATCGCGCTTGCGTGGCTGCTGGCGCAACAGCCGTGGATCGTGCCGATTCCGGGCACGACCAAGATCCATCGGCTGGAAGAAAACATTGGCGCGGCCGCGGTCGAATTGTCGGCGGCCGATCTCGCTGCTATCGAAGCGGCGTTGAAGCAGATCAAGGTCGTGGGTGATCGTTATCCGGCCCATTTGCAGCAGCGCGTCGACCGCTAGACCAACGTTTCGCCCCACCCGTTTGCTCCTGCGTCGTCGCAAGATTGCGGCAACGCAGGAGCGCTATTGGCTTAAAAGAAATGCCAGACCATGTCGTTGAATAATCGCTCACCCGCTCCAGCGGCATCATTGCCCGGCACTGCAACGGAAAGCGTGACACCCGCAGCCGACCAGCAAGGTCTGCGGATCCTCGCCATATTGAGCCTCCTGATGGCGTTCGCGTCGATCTCGACGGACCTGTATCTGCCTGCCCTGCCCGCGATGGCGCTCTCGCTGCACGCCGACACCGGTGCGATCGAGCTGACGATCTCCAGCTATCTGATCGGGTTCAGTGTGGGCCAACTGCTGTGGGGTCCTATCGGCGACCGTTACGGCCGCCGTATGCCGATCGCCATCGGACTCGTGCTGTTCATCATTGGATCGGCCGGATGTGCGCTGTCGGCCAGCAGCGGTGCGCTGGTCGGCTGGCGAGTCGTGCAGGCCGGGGGCGCGTGCGCGAGTGTCGTGCTCGCCCGCGCGATGGTGCGCGATCTCTACACCGGCCATCGCGCGGCCCAGATGATGTCGACACTGATGACGATCATGGCGATCGCGCCG
The DNA here is from genome assembly GCF_046026435.1 of Paraburkholderia sp. RL17-381-BIF-C. Taxonomy (NCBI): domain Bacteria; kingdom Pseudomonadati; phylum Pseudomonadota; class Betaproteobacteria; order Burkholderiales; family Burkholderiaceae; genus Paraburkholderia; species Paraburkholderia sp. RL17-381-BIF-C. The sequence continues at coordinate 25,159 of NZ_JARESX010000079.1, forward strand.
CTGATCGGACCGAGCGTGGGTGGCCTCATTCTTCACGTGGCGTCATGGCGCGCGATTTTCTGGGTGCTGGTCGGTGTCGGGCTGGCGACGCTCGCCGCATTGGGCGCATTGCCCGAAACGCTACCCGAGGCGCGCCGCAATCACGAACCGCTCGGCCGCGCGCTCGCCGCCTATGCCACGCTATTGCAGCATCGCCGGGTGCTCGGCTACGCGGGCGCAGGCGGATTCCTTTACGGCGGCGTGTACGCGTATGTTGCCGGCACGCCGTTCGCATACATCACCTATCACCACGTTTCGCCGCAGCGCTATGGCGTGCTGTTTGCAGCGGGCATCGCTGGCATCATGATCACGAACCAGATCAACGCGAGGCTGGTGAGACGCTACGGGAGTGATCGCCTGATGCGTGCCGGCACATGGGGCGCGGCAATCGCGGGCATGCTGCTAGCCATCGACGCATGGACGGACTGGGGCGGGCTGGCCGGCCTCGTGATTCCCCTGTTCCTTTTCGTTTCAGCGACCGGCTTTATCGTCGCCAATGCGATTGCGGGTGCGCTCGGCACATTCCCCGCGCGCGCCGGCACCATGTCGGCGCTCATCGGCGCAAGCCAGTACGGCACCGGCGTTCTGGGCTCGGCACTCATGGGCTTCTTCGCCGATGGCACGCCCTGGCCAATGGGCGCCGTGATCGCGGCGATGGGGATCGGCAGCCTGCTTTGCGCCACGCTGCTCGTGCCGCGGCCTGTCGCGATCTCCGGCGTAGCGACCACAGCTAAATGAGACCTTGCGGGTAATACCCGGCTCACCTGCTTTGCTGACCGAATCGACCTCGGCATCAACTACGTGGACTCTGCTCCGGCGCACAAACGACAGTCGTGACAACGGAGATGCAGACGCCAGGCGCACCTGCATCTCCTCTCCTCAAGCGTTGGACGCCTCACGCTGCCAGACGCTCGACGCATACGCCGTTTCGTCGAAATCCGCCGGGACATCCGCCGCAAGTCGCGCGGCATGCGAATCGAGATCTGCAAGAAAGAGGTCGCGGCTGATACGGCGGACCACCGCGGGAATATCGCGCTTCATACTCGGCACGTCACCTACCGGCACACCGGCGCTGACGAAACCCGCCGGGTTGTAGACGTGGATGTCTTTCAGATACGGCGCCTGTCCCGGCGATTTCTCCAGATACTCCAGCGCCGCGCCGAGATACGGATGCGCGCCGAGCCCTTCGTCGGCATCGCTGGCGGGTGGTGCGTACTGATCGCTCCACAGCCGGATGTGCGACGCGAAATCCACCAGCTCTGCCCGCGCCGATGGATCGATGAAATAGCCCGTGCCCGCAATCGCAAAGTCGAACTCGAACGTTTCGCCCGACACCTGCGCCGCGATGCGCCCTTCCACTTCACGCGCGGATTCCCATTGCGCGCCGGTATGCAGGTGAAAGTTCGGAAAACCTGTGACGCGCTGAAGCGAGTCCAGCGGTGCGGTCGATCCCGAGCGCTTGAAGCGAAGCGCCTGCGCCCAACGCAGCGCGTCGGGCAAATCGAAATAGTTGTCGTAGGCGCCGGGGTAGGCGCGCGCACGTGAGACCGGCACGGCCGCCAGCGCCGCACGTCGCACGAACAGATGCACGTTGGCCGCGCCCGCTTCGAGTGCGGTCGCCGCCGCATCGAATGCGGAGGCCGCGCCGCCGAGCACCGCGACTGACTTGCCGCGCAACGCGGCAAAGTCGATGTCGTGCGACGTATGCGCCACTAACAACGCCGGCAATTGTGCCAATACGCGCGGCACGAACGCGCCGCCATTGCCCGCTACACCGTTGCACAGCAGCACCTTGCGCGCCGTCTCGACGCGCGCGTTGCCACTCTCTTCGAGATGCAGGCGGAAATGTGTGCCCAGCGGTTCGATTCTCACGAGCCGTGTGCCGTAACGAATCGGGATGCCGAGAAATTCGCGGTACCACGCCAGATACTGCGCCCACTGCTCACGCGGAATGCGATCGATCTCGCGATACGACGCCGCGCCGAAACGCGCTTCGTGCCACGCCTGAAAGCTGAGCCCCGGCAAACCGACTTCAGGCCCGACCAGCGACTTCGGCGTACGCAGCTTGTTCATGCGCGCGCGGGTCAGCCACACGCCGGCCTTCGACGCGTCATTGGCTGCATCGATCACGCTCACTCGGCCGATGCCGGCCCGCCGCAGCGCAAACGCGAACGCACAGCCGGTCTGCCCACCACCGACGATGAACACGTTGTGATCGATACCCGGCTGGTCCGGGACCCAGTTCTCGGGCGCCGGACCGAGCAGTTCGAGGGTGCGGCGCGCTTCGTCGTCGGGGTGAGTCGTGTGTGTCATCGATCTGTTTTCCTTGTTGGCGGCATATTGCCGATTCAGTTCGCGCAACCGTTGCGAAGGCGGCATGTGTCACTTGTTCCCTTCGTCGGTCAGGAAGCCCGTGCAGTGCCGGTCCTGGGCGATCCTGTCGTCGGCGCGATCGATGCGTGCAGAACGCGCGTCAGCAATCCATCGCCGCGCGCCGACATCAGCCGACCGCCTGGGTCGCGCGTTGCATGTGCGTCGCGTTGTAACGCACCACGAGACCTGTGTCAGTTTCGAAGCCAAGTCTCCCTGTCAACGTTTCGAGCGGCCGGCCGTACAGGTGAAAGTGCAGCGTAGGTTCCGCGCCGCCCACATGAATGCTGTGGATATCGTCCGGCAGAAATGCGATCGGCACGCCTGGGCGCACCACCACTTCCTGGGCCAGTTCGAGTTGCGCGCGATCCGGGTCGCGGCCATCGTCGATACGCCGGTAGAGGCGGTTGAGTTCCGCGCCGTCGATTGCAGCGATCACGGCCCATGTGTCGTGGTTATGCGGGATCGTCGTCTTGCCCGGCAATAGCGAGTTCAGATAAAGCGCGAAACCGTCTTCACCCGGGTTGAGCCGGTAGCGAGTCGACGTGTCGCCGCTGCCGGGTTGCGGCGGTGGAAAGTCAGCGGCATCGAACAGCGTGCGATGGGTCGCGAGTTCGAGCAGCCGCTCACTCAGCGCTTTGATCGCTCCGCGCGTCACGCCCTTTTCGCCGATGATGCGGCGGGCGTCGGCGAGTAGTGCCTGCACGGCTTCGTGTCGTTGAGTGGAGACGTCGTTGCGGGTTTCATCAGTCGTGGTGGCGGTGGTGGTCGTGGTCGTGGTCATGATCGTGAGGAATGGGACGAATTGCGCTCGCGGCGAGGACCGGATCGAGCGCCGACATCACTTCGTCGAACAGGATCCGGTCGGGCTGCATCGCCAGCGAGCGTGCTATTGCTACGCGTTGCTGCTGACCGCCCGACAATGCGCCCGGATACATCGGGCTTTGTCCGCGAGACACACTTTGGCGAGCAGCACATGGGCGTCGGTTTTCTTCGCGCGCACGTCGATGCCGTCGACGTGAATCTCGCTGGTTCGCGGCACGTTGCGCAGTGACAGCAATGCCCCGTTACCGCGCTGTCGAGCGACTTGCAGGGTATCGCTATCGGCGAGCGCGGCCGGCGTCTGCGCGCGCGCCGTGGCCGCTGCGTTGGGCGCGATACCGATGCGCGCCACGCGCTCGGAGAGAGCCAGTTTCGTCATTCGTTGGGTGTCCTGTCGTGAGTGCGGGGCGGTCGTGCCGGTATTCGAGTGGACGGCCGATCAACCGGCCGCCGAATCAGCCGCAAATTATTTTAGGAACGCAGAAGACATTCGCTAACCAATGAATGCGCGAAACCTTATCTATCGATCTGCTATGTGAGAGAAAAACTCGCAGCCGCGCGGCATCAACGTGGACCTTGCGAACGACATCGCCAAGCGCCCCTGTGCCAAGGTCCAATTGGTTTCGGTACAGCCCACTACTCGTGTACAGTTCCTGCAGCAATGCAAGGTCGACATCCTGATCGCCAATATGGAATACAACCGGCAGCGTGGGGAGATTCGCGATCACGTGCCGACACCGTACTATCGTGTGGGCGGTACGGCGATCATCCCGAAATCGAGCGGCATCACGAAATGGGAAGATCTGCGCGGCAAGCCGGTGTGCATCTCGCAGGGCAGCAGCTATATCCGGCCGGTCGTGGAGAAGTACGGCGCGCTTCCACGCGCGTTTCCCGGCGCGTCGCAATCGCTGCCCGCATTGCGCGGCGGGAGTTGTGTCGCGGCTGTACATGACGCTGCACCGCTGCTTTATCCGTTACAACAGCGCGACCCGGAATGGCGCGATTACCGGACCATTCAACCGGCGCTCGAACCGGCTTCGTCGGATTTCGCAATTCACGCGTTGGCTGGAGAAGCGGCTTGACGCGGGATGACGCATTGACCTGCTTGCGAATCTACCGCACGGAATCGTTGATCCGCGTGTGCAGATTCCTGACCTGATCGTCAGATGGCTACACGGCGATGACGGCTGCGTCCAGTTCGACCAGAGGCACAACGGCCCTCCTCTTTTCGCCGCGACAAGCTGACATCGGAACACACCGTTCCGCCTAAGATGGCGCACATTCGATCGCAAGCTCATTTGCGTAAGTTGCAACTGCTCGCCGACCTGAGCTTTTAGCGCATCAACAAAGCGCTTGATTTTCGCGTCTACGAACTGCCGTGACGGATAGACCGCGTACACATTCCGCTCGTAGGTGTGAAATTGCGGCAGCACACGAACGAGCGTTCCCTTACGCAGGTCGTCGATCGCGGAGAATGCCGCAAGCAACCCTATTCCAGCGCCGTCGCGCAACGCCACGGCCATGGCCTCCATGTCGTTCACACTGAAGTGCGGGCCGGAGGGCCGGAAAACGGCGGTGTCGGAGGAACTCTGAAGATGCCATTCGTCGGGTGTGTAATCCACGGTGCTCAGCAGGACGTGCGCATGATCGGCCAGATCTTCCGGCTTCTCGGGCGCGGGATGCCGCGCCAGGTACGCAGGGGAAGCAGCCAGCACACAATGGCTGCTTCCAATCTTCTGGCTGACATAGGCAGAATCGGGCAACGCGCGGGCGATCACGACAGCCAGATCGAGTTGTTCTTCGAGGAGGTTGGGCATGCGTTGCGAGAGCAGCAAGTCGACCGAAACCTCCGGATACGCTTCGCGGTAAGAAAGCACCGCACGCGTTACAAGCTCACGCCCTAGTCCCGGCACGGCGTGGACGCGCAACGTCCCACGCGGCTCGAGCAACGCGCTGCTCGCCTCGGCTTCGGCATGCTCGATGTCGGCCAGGATCGACACGCAGCGCTCGTAAAAGCGGCGGCCCGCGTCGGTGACGACGAGGCGTCGCGTTGACCTTTGCAACAGTCGCGTGTTGAGCCCTTCCTCGAGCACTGAAACGGCTCGCGAAACATTACCGACCGTGGTATCGAGATGGTTGGCAACGGCAGTGAAACTGCTCACCTCCACAACCTTCACGAATACCGACATGTTGTAGACCTTGTCCATTCCGATTCTTCCCGTTGAGCTTTCATTCTTCTTTCCTCAATCGCGTGCGACAGGTTCAAAGCCACGCCATAAGCACACCCAGCATGATACGCGTGGGTTTCGCCGAGAGCAGAGACGGGGTCAGGCAGTTCTATTCCCCCAGGTAGCACGTTCAAAAACAGCACGGGCGCTCCAAAAAAACGGCGCGATTTTCCCTCCAGCAACAAGACTGATTCTTTCCTGCTCCCCTAAAAGCCGATCGTCTTCAGGCCTAGACTTCGTTCCGTAGTCAGGCACTCGCTGC
>NZ_JARESX010000080.1:0-30549 GCF_046026435.1 Paraburkholderia sp. RL17-381-BIF-C
CTGCCATGAAAAAAGCCGCGCACGGAGCGCGGCTTTCTGCCTGTCACATGCCACCCGCAGGCGGTTTAGCCGTTGATCACGTCCGCGCCCTTGGGCACCGTGAACTTGAACGCGTCGGCCGGCAACGGCGGGTTCTTCTGAATGTTCGAGAAGGTCAGCAGCGTGACGTTGCCGAACACGTCGTGCAATTCCATCGCTTCGAGATTGCCGTCCTTGAAGCCGATCCCCACGCGCTGAAACTGCGTGTCTTTCGCCTTCGGCGTCAGTTCGAGCCAGTCGATGCCGGCCTTCACACCCGCGTCACGCAGCGTGAAGTTCTTGTCGAGATCGTTGCTGCCGAACAGGATCGCCGCCGGGCTCGCGCCGAGCGCGCCACCGAGACTACGCACTGTCACCTGATTCAGATCCTTGTCGTACACGTAGAGCTTGTCGCCGTCCGCCTGCAGCAGTTGGGCATAGGGCTTCTCGTATTGCCAGATGAACTTGCCGGGGCGCGCGAAGGTGAAGGTGCCGCTCGACGTGCCGGTCTTGCCGGTGCCCGTGGTGGTCAGCGTGCCGCTCGCGCCCTGCTGCGCCTTGCTTGGCGCCCGCACTTCCTGCTGCACGAAGGTGCCGCGCGCCGAATGCACTTGCGCGACGAACGCTTTCAGCTGCTCGGTGCCGCTCGCGAATGCCTGCGATGCGAACAGCACCGATGCGCCGATCGCCACACTGCCCACGCCACGCGCGAGGGTCCGCGCGAGTTGGCCGAAACGGCCGGATTGAGCCTTCTCTCGAGCGTGCTGCTGCGCGAATTGCTGCATATAGTTTTCTCCCTTGATTGAATTCGTTGAGCGGTCGTGACCGCTTGCTTGCGCATTGGGCGATGCCTGCGCGCCCATTGGCGAGGGGCTGCCGCGATGCCAGCGAGCCTGCGTCCCATTCGCCGTACCCAAGCATGTAGGGGCAGCTTAGCCACCGCGCCTTAAACGAGCCTTAGGGTAGCGACCGGCCCTTCACAGACGCAAAGCATGGCTCGCCAAACGAGCCTTCGCAGTGGTAGCGACGCCTCAACGCCGCAACGCGTGGCTTGCTTTCCTTTTGGCAACGCTAATGAGGCGTCCGCGTCTCGCCGCCGACAGTGCATTCGCCACTTCGTTGCGAACTCGCTGCCGTCGGTCAATCCGCCTCCCGCGCCGGGGCGAGAATATTCGCCGCCTCGCTGCGAACTCGCTGCCCGTCGGCTTATTCCGCTTCCCGCGCCGGCGCCAGAATCTCGCGATTGCCGTTCGATGACATGGCTGAGACCACGCCCGAATTCTCCATCTGCTCGAGCAGGCGCGCCGCGCGGTTATAGCCGATGCGCAAATGCCGCTGCACCAGCGAGATGGACGCGCGGCGGTTCTTCAGCACGACGTCGACCGCCTGGTCGTATAACGGGTCCGACTCGCCGTCGCCCGATCCGGTTCCCCCGGCGCCCGCCGAGCCTTCGTCGCCCTCGCCCGTCACGCCGCCTTCGAGAATGCCTTCGATGTAGTTCGGCTCGCCCTGTTCCTTCAGCTTGTCGACCACCCGATGCACTTCCTCATCCGACACGAACGCGCCGTGCACGCGTACCGGCAAACCGCTGCCAGGCGGCAGATACAGCATGTCGCCCATGCCGAGCAGCGATTCCGCGCCCTGCTGGTCAAGAATCGTGCGCGAGTCGATCTTCGAGGACACCTGGAAGGCCATCCGCGTCGGCACGTTGGCTTTGATGAGACCGGTGATCACATCCACCGACGGACGCTGCGTCGCCAGAATCAGGTGAATGCCGGCCGCGCGCGCCTTCTGCGCGATGCGCGCGATCAGCTCTTCGACCTTCTTGCCGACCACCATCATCAGGTCGGCCAGTTCGTCGATCACCACCACGATGTTCGGCAGGCGCGTGAGCGGCTCCGGATCGTCCGGCGTGAGGCTGAACGGATTCGGCAGCTTTTCTTCGCGCTTGGCGGCTTCGTCGATCTTGTTGTTGTAGCCGGCGAGGTTACGTACGCCGAGCTTGCTCATGAGCTTGTAGCGGCGCTCCATTTCGGCGACCGCCCAGTTCAGCGCGTGACCGGCCTGGCGCATATCCGTCACCACCGGACAGAGCAGATGCGGAATGCCTTCGTACACGCTCATTTCCAGCATCTTCGGATCGATCAGGATCATGCGGACCTGATCGGCGCTCGCTTTGTAGAGGAGCGACAGGATCATCGCGTTGATCCCCACCGACTTGCCCGAGCCCGTGGTACCGGCCACCAGCAAGTGCGGCATCTTCGCGAGGTCGGCGCACACCGGCTTGCCGCCAATGTCTTTACCGAGGCCCATGGTCAGCGGCGACGCGGCATCCGCATACACCGCCGAGCCGAGAATCTCCGAGAGACTCACGGTCTGCCGACGCTGGTTCGGCAACTCCAGCGCCATGAAATTCTTGCCCGGAATCGTTTCGACCACACGGATCGACACGAGCGACAGCGAACGCGCGAGGTCTTTGGCGAGACCGACGATCTGGCTGCCCTTCACGCCCGTGGCCGGCTCGATCTCATAGCGCGTGACCACCGGGCCCGGATACGCCGCGACCACGCTCACTTCGACGCCGAAGTCCTTCAGCTTCTTCTCGATCAGACGGGACGTGAATTCCAGCGTATCCGCGGAAATGGTTTCCTGCGCGGCGGGCGCGGCATCGAGCAGCGAAATGGGCGGCAAGGTGGAATCGCCCGGCAGGTCCGTGAAGAGCGGCACTTGCCGCTCCTTCTCGACGCGCTCCGACTTGGCCGGCGTGACGACCGGCGGCACGATCATGACCGGCTCGTGTTCCTCGATCCGCACGCGGCCCTTCTCGACCTTGCCTTCGCGCTTGACGGCGGCCGCTTCGCCCAACTTGCGGTCGCGGCCGGCCTCGCGGCGCAGCTTGGCGAAGGTCACCGCGGAAATGATCGATTCGCCGACCTTCTCCGACACCGACAGCCACGAAAAACGGAAATACAGCGACAGGCCGATGCCGAGCACGATCAAGAGCGCCAGCGTCCCGCCCGTGAAACCCAGCGCATGCGACACGCCGCGCGCAACGGCCTCGCCGATCACGCCACCCGGCGCGCGCGGCAACTGCACTTTGAGCGACCACATGCGCAACGCCTCGATGCCGTCGCACGCCAGCAGCACGAGCATGAAGGCGAACGCGTCGGCAAGCCAGCTCTCGCGCGGCGCGTCTTCCTGCTCTGCCTCGTGACGGGTGATGCGCTTGTAGTTCGCGGAGATATGGCGGCCGAGCAGCACGATCCACCAGTAGGCAGACAGGCCGAACAGCAGCAGCAGGATGTCCGACGTCCACGCGCCGACGCGGCCCGCCCAGTTGGCGATATGGTCGACCTGCGCGGCATGGGTCCAGCTCGGATCGCGCCGGCTATAGCTGACGAGCGCCATGAGCAGGAAGACGCCGAGCGCCACCTGCAGGATCCAGCGGATTTCGGTGAAAAGGCGCGACATGCGGTGCGGCAATGCCTGCGCGCTCGCGGAATAGGGAGCTTTTGCCATTGATCCTGTTGCGTGTGTGCCCGATTCCCGGTCCGGGTTGTTGCCTGAACCGCGGCCGAACCTCGACCAGCGGGGCTTCGGGCCCGATCCCGGCTTCCGGGAACTTCGATCCGGCCTATTGTAAACGCAGTGTCCCGCGCGAGGCTGTAAATGACGGTAACTTGGCCGTTTGGCCACAGAAAGGCGCTGCGGGGTGCGAGGCGACGCTATCGGTGCGATCGGAAAGCTTCATGGAGCGGGCCGGCGCCTCGCCCTTTATAATGCCGGACTGATACCCAACTATAGTTTCAGCTCAAGTCGCGCGGCCTCGCATGGGCGAGCCGGGCGCCGTAAAAGGATTCGATCATGCCCGCAACTTCCACGAAACACGCCAAGGTTCTGATTCTCGGTTCCGGTCCCGCCGGCTATACGGCTGCGGTCTACGCGGCGCGCGCGAACCTCGCGCCGGTGCTCGTCACGGGCCTCGCTCAAGGCGGCCAGCTCATGACCACGACCGACGTCGAAAACTGGCCTGCCGACGCCAACGGCGTGCAAGGCCCGGAACTGATGGCGCGCTTCCTGGAGCACGCCGAGCGCTTCAACACCGAAATCATTTTCGACCACATCCATACGGCCAAGCTGGATGAGAAGCCGATCCGCCTGATCGGCGATTCGGGCGAATACACCTGCGACTCGCTGATCATCTCGACCGGCGCCTCGGCGCAGTACCTCGGGCTGCCGTCGGAAGAAGCGTTCATGGGCAAGGGCGTGTCGGCCTGCGCCACCTGCGACGGTTTCTTCTACAAGCAACAACATGTGGCCGTGATCGGCGGCGGCAATACCGCGGTCGAGGAAGCCCTCTACCTGTCGGGCATCGCGAAGAAGGTGACGGTGATCCATCGCCGCGACAAGTTCCGCGCCGAGCCGATCCTGATCGACCGTCTGCTGGCGAAGGAAAAGGAAGGCCTCGTCGAGATCAAGTGGGACAGCACGCTCGAAGAAGTGACCGGCGACCAGTCCGGCGTGACCGGTCTGCGTATCAAGAACACGAAAACGGGCGCCACCGAAGACATCGCGCTGCAGGGCCTGTTCGTCGCGATCGGCCACAAGCCGAACACGGATATTTTCGCGGGCCAGTTGGAGATGAAGAACGGCTACATCATCACCAAGGGCGGCCTGAATGGTTTTGCGACCGCCACCAGCGTGCCGGGCGTGTTCGCGGCGGGCGACGTGCAGGATCACGTGTACCGTCAGGCGATCACCAGCGCGGGCACGGGCTGTATGGCCGCGCTCGACGCGCAGCGCTATCTGGAAACCATCGACGAGATGGCTGGCGAGCACGCCATGAGCCAGGAAGCCGAGCGTTAATCAGCCACGCCGGCGAGCGAGCCGGTCAGGAAGATTGGCGCAACGGTAAAATGACGGCTGGGCATGGCCCGGCCGCCTGTCAGAAGAAAGGCCGCGGCTGAAAAGCCGGCGGCCTTTTTGCATTCCGGTCGCAAGCAAACGTCGCGCGACCGGTCCACTTTTCTGCGTGTCTTACCCCTATGCCGAAGAATCAGCCCCATCCGAGCGAACCGAAGCGCGCGCGAGCCGTCGCGCGTCCCGCGCCCGAGCCGGCTGCGCCCGCCGTCAAACCGAAGGTGGAACCGGCCGCCGGTCTCGCCGGCCTCGGCGCATTGCGCGATGCGCTCAAAGTCGACACGCAACGGCGCGAGCGTGAAAAGGCGGCCGCCGCGGCCGCGCAGCGCGAAGCATCGGCGGACGCCGATCTGTTTCGCCGCGAGATTGGGGCGGTCGCGCCGCTAGCCGTGCCGCCGCGCGCCACGCTGCCGCGCAATCCGCCGCCACCGCTGCCGGTGCAAACCAGACTCGACGAAGAAGCCGTGCTGCACGAAGCGATCTCGGACGAGTACGATCCCGAAGTTCTGCTCGACACCGACGAGACGCTGTCCTACTGCCGCCCCGGCGTGAGCCAGGAAGTCGTGCGCAAACTGCGCCGCGGCGACTGGATCGTGCAGGCGCAAATCGACCTGCATGGCATGCGGCGCGAGGAAGCGCGCGAGGCGCTGGCGGAATTCATCCGCGAATCGGTGAAGCGCGGCTTGCGGTGTTTGCGCGTGATCCACGGCAAGGGTCTGGGATCCATTGGCAAGGAGCCGGTGTTGAAAGGCAAAGTACGCGCGTGGCTCGTGCAGAAGTCCGAGGTCATCGCGTTCTGCCAGGCGCGCCCGCATGACGGCGGCGCCGGCGCGGTGGTCGTGCTGCTGCAGCCGGGCGCGTTGCCGGCTCACGCCAGAACCTGACGGAGCCGCGGTGATCCATCCGAGGCTGACCCTCGCGCTGACCCTCATGGAGGCGCTGGCGATTTTTGCATACGCCATTTCCGGTTTCATCGAAGCCAGAACCCGCCGGCTCGATACCGTGGGCACGTTTCTCGTGGCGATCGCCACGGCCTTCGGCGGCGGCACGTTGCGCGACGTGCTGCTGGAGCGGCGGCCGTTTTACTGGGTCGAGCATCAGGGCTATCTGATCGCGATCTTCGTGATGTCGCTGTTCGCGCCGATGCTGTTGAAAATGACCTCGCGTCTGCTTTCCGAACGGGTTCTGCTGGTCGCGGATGCGATCGGCCTTGGGCTCTTCAGCATCGCCGGCACATCGATCGCGCACGACGCGCAAATGCCGTGGTTCACCTCGGTGCTGATGGGTGTGCTGACAGGGGTTTTCGGCGGCGTGATTCGTGACGTGCTGTGCAACGAGGTGCCGCTGATTCTGCGCGACTCACGGCCGTATGCGACCTGCGCGTTCGTCGGCTGCTGGCTGTATGTGCTGATGGATTACTTCGACTTCGACACGGTGTATAGCGTGCTGATCGCCACCGCCTTTATCCTGCTTGCGAGGCTGGTGACGTTCAGGCTTGATGTGCGGTTGCCGCACTAGCTGCCGCACGAGCTCCCGCACGAGCCAGAGGGCGGCACGGCCCGCCTCGACCCGCGGCGTACCGCCCGCGAACGGCCGCCGCCCCGCCCTTCAAACCTACTTGTTGGTCGCCAGCGCGCCCGCGCTCTTCGAGCCGCCGAACAACGCCGTCAGATACGCCGAGTTGTTGTTCATGGTCGCCATCAACGTATTCAGTGCAGTGAACTGGCTTTGATACTGCTTCGTCAATTGCGTGGCGTAGTCGCTCAACTTGCTTTGCTGCGCGGTGACGCTCTTCAGGTCGGCATTCAGCGCAGAGTTGCGCGTGTCGATAATGCCGCCCGTGCGCGTGAACTCGACAATGCTCTTGTTCAGTTTGGCGCCGATCCCATTGGTGGAATTGAACAACGCGGCAACCTGCGCAGAGCTGGTGTTGAGCGCGGTAGTCAGTTTCGAATTGTCCACGACTAGCGTACCGTCCGCCGGATCGCCTTTGAGGGCGATGCCGATATGGCCGAGAGTCACCACCGAACTGCCCTGGCCAACCCCGCCGCTGACGATCGAAGCCAGCGCGTTCTTCACCGTCAACAACGTCGAGTCGCCCAGCAGGGCGCCGCCCGTCTTCGAAGATTTGTCGTACGAGGACAGCTTGCCGATCGTGGTGACAACGGTGTTGTACAGATTGACGAAATTCGTGATGGCCGTGTTCTGCGCGGTGGTGTCCGGCGCGATGGTCAGCGTCTGCGGGTTGTTGACCGACGCGCTCGACAGATTCAGCGTGACGCCGGAAATCGCATCGGTGACGGCGTTGTTGGCGCTGCGCGCCGCGATCCCGCCGATGGTGACCAACGCGTCTTGCGCGGCTTCACTCTGCCGCCACGCTCGGCCGGCATCCGACGAAACGATCGTGGACGGCGCGCCGTTCGCCCCGGGCGTCGACGTCACGCCGAGGCTCGACAGGCCCGCATCGTTCTGAACGTTGCCGGTGGCCACGTTGATCGTGTTTGCCGAGCCGGTGTTAGCCGAACGCAACACGAGGTGCGCCCCGCCGGTACCGGTCACGATCGTTGCCGTGACGCCCGGATTGTTGCCCGCTTTATTGATCGCGCCGGCAATCCCGCTCAAGGTGTTGTTGGTGCTGTCGATCGCGACATCCATCGACTTGCCGCCGACCGAGATGGTCAGCGTGCCGGTGCCGAGCTGCGTGGCCGCACCGAACGCCGCCGAAGACAGGCTTTGCGACAAAGCGATCTGCGTGACATCGATCGTATAGCTGCCGGCCACCGCGCCCGGACCTGCTTTCGGGTCGAGGCCCTTGGCGCTCGCGGTAGCCGCGAAGGTGGACAACGTCGTTCCGTCCGACAGATTCTTGAGCGCCGCCTGCAACGCGGACAACGCCGAAGTCAGCGCGCCGTAGGCGGATAAGGTGGTGTTGTCGCTGGTTTGCCTTGCTTGCAGCGCCGCCGCCTGGCCCGCCGTCCTGGCGTTCACGAGCACCGAGACCAGCGACGCCACGTCCATCGACGAGTTGCCGGTCGAACCGCTGATAATGGATTGCGCCGCTTGCTGAACCTGGCTCTGCGCGTTCGAGGTCGCGCTGTTCACCGAAGACGTGATCGTAGACATGTGAAGCCCCCGTGCGTCGAATTATTCGTTGTTGATTTGAGTGACGCCCCGAGCTTGCTTCTGTCGCACCATTTATCCGGTCACGTCGGCGTCTCTTACAAAGTTTTCAAATGTTACACCATCTTTCTTCATAGTTTTGTGACGGTTTGTCGTAGCGAATGCCGGCTGATAGATCCTCATGGCTGTCGATTTGCGGCGCCGCCGTTCGTCGTGAAGTAAACGGTCGATCAGGCCGTCACCGCGCGCAGCGCGCCCAGCAATATCAACCGCTCAAGGTGACACGATGCCCCTGAAGCTCTACGCCCATCCGTTCTCCTCGTACTGCCAGAAGGTCCTGACCGCGCTCTACGAGAACGGCACGCCATTCGAATTGCGCCTGCTCGCCCACGACGACCCGCAAGTCATGGCCGAATTCGCCGCGCTTTGGCCGATCAAACGGTTTCCGCTGCTGGTGGACGGCGGCCGGACCGTGATGGAGGCGAGCATCATCATCGAATACCTGGGCCTTTATCATCCCGGACCGGTGCCGCTCGTGCCGGCCGACGCCCGCGCGGCGCTGGAAGTGCGCGGCATGGACCGCTTCTTCGACAATTACATTTCGACGCCGCAGCAGAAGATCGTCTACGACAGCATGCGCCCGGAGCCGGAGCGCGACCCGCGCGCCGTAGCCGAGGCGCGCGCCATGCTCGACACCGCGTACGGCTGGCTGGACAAAGTGATGGCGGAGCGCGAATGGGCCGCCGGCGACACTTTCAGCCTCGCCGATTGCGGCGCCGCGCCATTCCTCTTCTATGCCGACTGGACGCACGCCATCGGCCCGGCGTTTGCGCACGTGCTCGCTTACCGCAAGCGGCTGCTGGCGCGGCCGTCGTTCGCGCGCGCGGTGGATGAAGCGCGCCCCTATCGCGCGTTTTTCCCGCTCGGCGCGCCGGATCGGGATTGAGCACGACGGCCCGGCAGAGGCGCTGTGCGGGCGGCCGACTCTCAGCCTATGCGACAACAATTTTTCCAACCTATACACTTCACTTCGAAACCTACTTCCGGCAATCACTCATAAGGCAAAACATGGACCGTTTCGAAGCGATGGAGATATTTACGCGTGTGGTGGAGGCGAACAGCTTCACCAAAGTATCCGAGTCGCTCGACCTGCCACGCGCCAAAGTCAGCCGCACCATCCAGGCGCTGGAGGAACATGTCGGCGTGCGTCTGCTGAACCGTTCGACGCGCCAGGTCAGCGTCACCGAAGACGGCGCGCTGTTCTACGAGCGCTGCGTGCGCATTCTCGCCGAAGTCGTCGACGCCGAATCGTCGCTGTCGAACAAACGCGAAAATCCGGCCGGGACGATTCGCGTGGATACGTCCGGCACGCTGGCCCGCGCGCTGCTGCTGCCCGCGCTCGATGATTTCTACCGGCAATACCCCGAGATCGATGTGCGGCTCGGCCTCGCCGATCGCAACATCGATCTGATTCAGGATGGCGTGGACTGCGTGATCCGCATGGGCACGCCGGAAGAGTCGAGTCTCGTCGCACGTCGGATCGGCCAGGCGCGCATCGTCACGTGCGCGTCGCCGGCGTATCTGGAGAAATACGGCGAGCCGACCACGCTCGAAGCGTTGAGCGAGCACCGCGCGGTCAATTACGTGTCCGCCCGCACGGGCAAGACGTTCCCGTTCGAATACGAAGTGGACGGCGAAATCGCCAAGGTCACGTTGAAGAGCGTGCTCGCGGTGAACGACGGCTCCGTGTATATCGGCGCGGCCGTGCTCGGCCACGGCATCATCCAGCCCTCGCGCTTCATGGTCTCCGATCTGATCAACCAGGGCGCGTTGAAGGAAATCCTCACCACCTACACGAGTCCCGGTACGCCGTTATCGGTGCTCTACGCGCACCGCCGCAATCTGAGTTCGCGGCTGCGCGCATTTATCGAGTGGGTGACCGAACTGGCGCGCAACAATCCGGATCTGCGTATTACGGACCAGTAAGCGGCGTCCGCAAAACAGAAAGCCCCTTGCGCTTCGCAGCGCAAGGGGCTTTCTTCAAACTCGATCCAGACTTTCCGCTCAGGCAATCCGCTCTTCGTTGGTCGGATCGAACAGCACCGCCTTCGAGGTATCGAACAGCAGCGTCGTGTTCGTCAGCGGTTGCGGATTCGAAGCCGGGTGCACGCGGCTCACGATCCGCTTACCGTTGACCTGCGCGAACACCAGCGTGTCCGGGCCGGTCGGCTCGATCACGTCGACCTTCACTTCGATCGGCTGCAGCTTCGCGTTGTCGCCGTGCGCGCCACGCGCGTCGGTGATGCGCTCCGGACGCAGGCCGAGAATCACATCACGGCCAACGTGCGACTTCACCTTCGCGGAGTCGAACGGCAGGTTCAGCGCCGTGCGCGCGACACCCGTATCCAGTTCGAGCGCCACGCCCGCGCCCTGCTCGACCAGCTTGCCCTGGATGAAGTTCATCGGCGGCGCGCCGATGAAGCCCGCCACGAACAGGTTCGACGGCGAGTCGTAGATTTCCTGCGGCGCGCCGAACTGCTGCACGATGCCGTCTTTCATCACCGCGATGCGGTCGCCGAGCGTCATGGCTTCGATCTGATCGTGCGTCACGTAGACGATCGTCGTGCCGAGGCGTTGATGCAGCAGCTTGATTTCCGAACGCATCTCGATACGCAGTTTCGCGTCGAGGTTCGACAGCGGTTCGTCGAACAGAAACATGACCGGATCGCGCGCGAGAGCACGGCCCATGGCCACGCGCTGGCGCTGGCCGCCGGACAGTTGCCCCGGCTTGCGATCCAGCAGGTGCGTGATCTGCAGCGTGTTCGACACGCGGTCGACGATCTGCGTTTGCTCCTGCTTCGGCACCTTGCGGATGTTCAGACCGAACGAGATGTTCTCGCGCACCGTCATGGACGGATACAGCGCGTACGACTGGAACACCATCGCGATATCGCGATCTTTCGGCGACAGGTTGTTCACCGTCTTGCCGTCGATCTGAATTTCGCCCTTGGTCACGGTTTCGAGGCCGGCGATCATGTTGAGTAGCGTCGACTTCCCGCAGCCCGAACCGCCGACGAGAATCAGGAACTGGCCGTCTTCGATGTCGATATTGACACCCTTCAGGACCGGCACCCCGTTCGGGTAAGTTTTGTACACGTCACGGATGGAAAGGCTTGCCATGCTGTGAATCCTCTTGTCTCTGGTACTGCTTGAAAACGTCTTCGGGTGACGGCGGCTTCGAATCGAACAGAAGCCGCCGCGCTCGGATGGTTGAGCCTGGCGTCTAGCCCTTCACTGCGCCCGCCGTCAGGCCGCGCACGAAATAGCGTCCGGCGATGATGTACACCAGCAGCGTGGGCAGTGCGGCGATGATCGCGCCGGCCATGTCCACGTTGTATTCCTTTACGCCGGTCGAGGTATTCACGAGGTTGTTCAGCGCCACCGTGATCGGCATCGAATCGACACCGGAGAACACAATACCGAACAGGAAGTCATTCCAGATCTGCGTGAATTGCCAGATCAGGCACACCATGAAAATCGGCAGCGAAACCGGCAGCAGAATCTTCGTGAAGATCGTGAAGAAACCCGCGCCGTCGATACGCGCCGCCTTCACGAGTTCAGCCGGAATGCTCACATAGAAGTTGCGGAAGAACATCGTGGTGAAGGCGATACCGTAGATCACGTGCACCACCACCAGGCCGGTGGTCGTGTTCGACAGGCCGAGAAATCCTTCGAAACGCGCCATCGGCAGCAGGATCGCCTGGAACGGAATGAAGCAGCCGACCAGGATCATCGTGAAGATCGGATCCGCGCCACGGAAACGCCAATGCGTGAGCACATAACCGTTGAACGCGCCGATGATCGACGAGATCAGCACGGCGGGAATCACCATCCGCACCGAGTTCATGAAGAACGGCTGCATGCCGTCGCAACGCACGCCCGTGCAGGCGCCGCTCCACGCCTTGATCCACGGCTCGACGGTCCAGTGCGTAGGCGGCGTGAGCAGGTTGCCGGTGCGCAGCTGATCGATGTTCTTGAACGACGTGGACAGCATCACGTACAACGGGAACAGGAAATACAGGGCAAACAGAATCAAGGCCGCGTAAATGACGGCACGGCTGATCGTCATCTTAGGCTGCATTGCGGGTGCTCCTCGATTCCAGATACATCAGCGGCACGAGCACGGCCACGACAGTGGCGAGCATCATCATCGACGATGCCGCGCCGACGCCCAGCTGCCCGCGATTGAACGAAAACGTGTACATGAAAATAGCCGGCAGCGACGACGACGTGCCCGGACCGCCCGCGGTCAACGCGACCACCAGGTCGAAGGTCTTGATCGTGATGTGGCAGAGAATCAGCAGCACGGAGAAGAACACCGGGCGCATGCTCGGAATCACGATCTTGCGGTAGATGGTGGGCAAGCCCGCGCCGTCCATCTGCGCGGCCTTGAAGATTTCACCGTCCACACCGCGCAGGCCCGCCAGGAACAGCGCCATGACGAAGCCGGTGGACTGCCACACGGCCGCGATCACGACGCAGAAAATCGCCTTGTCCGGATCGCCCAGCCAGCTGAATGAAAAGCTCGTCCAGCCCCAGTCGTGAAACACCTTCTCGAGGCCGATGCTCGGCGTCATGATCCATTGCCATGCCGTACCCGTCACGATGAACGACAGCGCCATCGGGTACAGGAACACGGCGCGCAGCGCGCCTTCATTGCGAATCTGCTGATCGAGCAGGATCGCGAGAAAGAGACCGAGGCCGATACAGATACCGATGAACGGGATGCCGAACCAGCCGAGGTTCGCAGCCGACGTCCAGAACACGTCGTTATCGAACAGTTCGCGATAACGGTCGAGACCGACAAATTCATAACGAGGCATCAGTCGCGAATTGGACAGCGACAGATAGCCGGTAATGGCGATGAAGCCATACACGAAGATCAGGCTGATCACGACGCTGGGTGCGAGCACCAGCTTCGGAATCCAGCGATCGGCAAGGGCCGCCATGGGCGACGCGCGGCGGGTGACGGAGGCCGTTTTCCCGTTTCCGCTGATAGAAGCAGTCACTACTCGACTCCTGCTGAAACTGTGCCGCCAGGACATTCGCGCCGGAAGACGCGAGGCCGCAACGGCATAGGTGTGACTCTATGAAACCAGGCTGAAGCCGCCTGCCAATGCCAGGACTTCCACCCCGGCAATCAGCGACGTGAAGGGCGCGCCCGGTGCCCGTTGATGAACCGCCGGGCGCGCCGCATCATTCACTTCACTTACTTGGTCTTCGCTGCCTTCGCGAGCGCGGCAACCGCGCTCTTCGAATCCTGCTGCGAGTTCATGAACTTCGTGACCACGTCCGAGATCGCGCCGGCTGCTGCATCCGGTTGCGCCATGCCGTGTGCCAGCGAAGGCACGTAGCCGCCCGACTTGATCGCCACTTGTTCATCCGCGTACGACTTCTTCGCGCAGTCGTCGAACTTGGCCATCGACACGCCCAGACGAACCGGGATGGAACCCTTGTTCAGGCTGAACTGTTCCTGGAACTCCGGCGACATGATCGTCTTGGCCAGTGCGAGCTGACCCGGCGTTGCCGCCTTCGCGCCCTTCTGCTGGAAGAACACGAACGAGTCGACGTTGAACGTATAGGACTTTTCCGTGCCCGGCACAGCGGCGCAGATGTAGTCCGAGCCCGACTTCTTGCCGGCGTTGGCGAATTCGCCCTTCGCCCAGTCGCCCATGAACTGCATGCCGGCCTTGCCGTTGATGACCATGGCCGTTGCCAGGTTCCAGTCACGGCCCGTGCGGCCTGCGTCGAAGTAACCTTGAATCTTGCGGACCGTGTCGAACACGCCGACCATCTTGTCCGAGGTCAGCGTCTTTTCGTCGAGGTCGACCAGCGCCTTCTTGTAGAAGTCCGCGCCTTGCGACAGCACGACGTCTTCCCACAGCGTCAGGTCTTGCCACGGCTGGCCACCCATCGCGATCGGCTGGATGCCCGCGGCCTTCATCTTGTCGGCCACTGCGAAGAACTCAGGCCACGTGGTCGGCGCCTTGCCGCCTGCCTTGTCCAGCGCTGCCTTGTTGATGTACAGCCAGTTCACGCGGTGCACCGAGAACGGCGCGGCGACGTAGTGACCGTCTGCGTGCATGATCTTGTCGATTTCCGGCGGCAGGTTCTTCTTCCAGTCACCCGCGGCGGAGTCGATCGGCACCAGCACGCCTTGCTGCGCCCAGTCCTGGATCAGCGGACCCTTGATCTGCGCAGCGCTCGGCGCGTTGCCCGAGATCACCTGCGTCTTGAGTGCCGTCATGGCAGCCGCGCCGGCGCCACCCGCAACCGCAAAGTCCTTCCACGTGTAACCCTGCTTCGTCATGTCGTCCTTGAGGACGCCGACGGCTTTCGATTCGCCGCCCGAAGTCCACCAGTGCAACACTTCGATCGACTCGGCAGCCTGCACGGCCGAGACGCCACACATCAGACCTGCGGCGCACAAAGCGCCCATGATCGCGCGAAATTTCATTGCTTATCTCCTCCAGACACCTGAACAAAAAACAAATGGCCCCTGATGTCGCCAGGGTGCTGTGGTTGGTTCAAACAGGCAAAACACTGGGCGATCGAGCACGGTCGGGCGCATGCGCGAGGCATGTGCCGGCGGACCGATTTTCGGCCGCTGGAAGCTCAAGAGATGAGTGGTTCGGGATGCAACTGACTGTCTCCTCTTTTGATTTTTGCCTGCCCGCGTCGCGCGCGGCAGACTCGAGGTGCCTTGCACGTCAACCTGGTGCGACCATTACGGAAAGCCGCTCAACTGCCCGGCTTTCCACAAGGGCCGCAGGGCGTGCTGGCGCGTACCGACACGCAATGTCCGTTAACATGCAGGGGACGCCTGCCGATTCGGGAAAACGCGCATCTGGACTTGCAGCGCACGCTTTTTTCATCGAATTAGCGTTACCTCTTGATTTGGATTGTAGTTAAACTACAATTCAGTGTCAAAAAAAATTTTATCGGACTACGGTCGCTCAACTGTTCAACTTCGGCGGCCCCAGGACATCGACGGAGACTCATGCAAACCGATTCAAGTTTCACCTTCGTTCTCTTCGGCGGAACCGGCGATCTGTCGATGCGCAAGATCCTGCCGGCACTGTTTGAAGCACACCGTGCAGGCGGCATGCTGGCCGACAGTGGCAAGATCGTGGCGGTGGCCCGGCACGCGGCGGATCGCAGCGAGTACCTCCAGTGGGTGAACGAACACGTCAAGCCACATGTGTCGAAGAACGGTGTGGACGAAACGGCGTGGGCGGGCTTTCTGAACCGCATCGAGTTCGTGAATATCGACCTCGGCAAAGCGGAAGACTTCGTGCACTTGCGCGACGCCATCCAGGATCTGCCTGGCATTCGCGTGTTCTACCTGGCTACGGGTCCGTCGCTGTTCGTGCCGATCTGCCATGCGCTCGCGTCGGTGGGACTGAACGAGAACGCCCGCATCGTGTTGGAAAAGCCGCTCGGCTATGACCTCAAGTCGTCCAACGCAATTAATGATGCAGTCGGTGAAATCTTCGCCGAAGAACAGATCTATCGGATCGACCACTACCTCGGTAAAGAACCGGTGCAGAACCTGCTGGCGCTGCGTTTCGGCAATGCCCTCTTCGAGCCGCTGTGGCGCCGCGAGTGGGTTGAAAGCATCCAGATCACGATTGCCGAAGAACTCGGCGTGGAAGCGCGCGGCGACTTCTACGACAACACCGGCGCCCTGCGCGACATGGTGCAGAACCATTTGCTGCAACTGCTTTCCATCGTGGCGATGGAGCCGCCCCACTCCATGGATTCGGATTCGGTGCGTGATGAAAAGCTGCGCGTGCTGCGCGCCTTGAAGCCCATCGACCCACGCGACATCGGCAAGGTGGCCGTGCGCGGCCAGTATCATTCGGGCGTGATTCGCGGCACCGCGGTGCCGGCATATGCAACGGAGTCCGGCGTCAGGCCGGACAGCACGACCGAAACTTTCGTCGCACTAAAGGTCGAGATCGAAAACTGGCGCTGGGCCGGCGTGCCGTTTTTCCTGCGCACCGGCAAGCGCCTCGCCGATCGCGTCGCCGAGATCGTGGTGAACTTTCGTGCAGTGCCGCATTCGGCGCTCGGCGCTTCCGCGCTGCGTGCCGGCGCGAACCGCCTCGTGATCCGTCTGCAGCCGAACGAAACCATTCGCCTGTATTGTCTCGCCAAGCAGCCCGGCGAAGGCATGAACCTCGCCAGCGTCCACCTCGACCTCGCGTTCGATCAGTTCTTCCGCGAAGGACAGATGGAGGCTTATCAGCGTCTGCTGCTCGACGTGATCAACGGCCGCCTCGCGTTGTTTGTGCGGCGCGACGAGCAGGAAGCCGCGTGGCGCTGGGTCGAACCGATCCTGAACGAATGGAAAGTGTCGAACAAGCCGCCCAAGCCGTACGCTTCGGGCACGTGGGGACCGGCGGCGTCGAGCGCGATGCTGGCGCAACATGGCACCTGCTGGCTCGAAGAAGAGAATTGAACCACGGCGGCACGTCGTATTCCACGGAACATGACGCGCCGCCTGTAAGACCCACCGACGAACTGAACGGAATGGCGCCGGTATCACGAGGGCGCCTGCAGGTCATCCACCTCGCAGGCATCGCGTGAGAGCAGTACGGCACATCCCGCAGATCCAACAAGAAAGCAGCACGGAGGAGAAGTGATCGAGCTTCACGCTTTCGACGATCAACGCGCCCAATCCGACGCGTTGGCGAAAGCGGTTGGCGACGCGTTACATGCGTCGCTCGCCGCACAGGCCGCCGGGTCAACCACCGGCGCGCGCCCCGCAATGCTTGCAGTGTCCGGCGGCAGCAGTCCGCGCCCGTTTCTGCAGACGTTGTCCACGCAAACCTTCGACTGGGCACGCATTGCCGTGACACTGGTCGACGACCGCTGGGTGCCGGAAACGGACAGCGCGAGCAACTCGCAACTGGTGCACGCCACGCTGTTGCAGAACGCCGCGAAAAACGCGGCGTTCTGGCCGCTCACGGACACTACGCAGGAACTGAACGCGCACGTCGCCGCGCTGAACGCCGACCCGCGCTTTGGCGTCGCGCCGGACGTCGCGATTCTCGGCATGGGCGAAGACGGCCACACCGCGTCGATCTTTGCCGACGCGCCCGAATGGGACCATGCGATCACCACCCGCGAGCGCTTCGTCGCCGTGCACCCTGGCAGCGCGCCGCATGCGCGCGTAAGCTGGTCGCTATCCGCGTTGAAAGAAGTGAAGCATCTGTTTTTGCTGATCGCCGGACCGCGCAAAATGGACGTGCTGAACGCCGCCACCGCAGCGCTACAAAAAAATGCCATCTCACAGTTGGCGAACGACAAGGGAGTGAGACTCGATGTCTACTGGTGTGCAAACTAAGGCTGTTCCGGGCGCGGGCCAGCACGCCGATGGACCGAGGCTCCTGGCCGACATCGGCGGCACCAATGCGCGTTTTGCGCTGGAGACGAGCCCGGGCGAAATCGGCTCGGTGAAGGTCTATCCGTGCGCGGACTATCCGGGCGTTGCCGAAGTCATCAAGAAGTATCTGAAGGACACCAAGATCGGCCGCGTGAATCATGCGGCGATCGCGATTGCGAACCCGGTCGACGGCGATCAGGTCAGCATGACGAATCACGACTGGAGCTTTTCGATCGAAGCCACGCGCCGCGCGCTCGGCTTCGACACGCTGCTGGTGGTGAACGACTTCACGGCGCTGGCCATGGCCCTGCCCGGCCTCACCGACGCGCAACGCGTGCAGGTGGGCGGTGGCGCGCGCCGTCCAAACAGCGTGATCGGCCTGCTCGGCCCGGGCACCGGCATGGGCGTGTCCGGCCTGATTCCCGCCGACGACCGCTGGATCGCGCTCGGCAGTGAAGGCGGTCACGCCACCTTCGCGCCGGCCGATGAACGCGAAGACATCGTGCTGCAATACGCGCGCAAGAAGTGGTCGCACGTGTCGTTCGAACGTGTGGCCGCGGGTCCCGGCATCGAAGTGATCTACCGCGCGCTCGCGGGCCGCGACAAGAAGCGCGTGGCGGCCAATGTCGACACGATCGAGATCGTCAAGCGCGCGCTGGAAGGCGAGCCGCTCGCGGCCGAATCCGTCGACGTGTTCTGCGGCATTCTCGGCACCTTCGCGGGCAATATCGCGGTGACGCTCGGCGCGCTGGGCGGCATCTATATCGGCGGCGGCGTGGTGCCGCGACTCGGCGAGGTCTTCGCGCGCTCGTCGTTTCGCAAGCGTTTCGAAGCCAAGGGCCGCTTCGAAGCCTACCTGCAGAACGTGCCGACGTATGTGATTACCGCTGAATACCCGGCGTTCCTCGGCGTCTCCGCGATTCTCGCCGAGCAGTTGTCGAACCGCGCGGGCGGCAGTTCATCGGCGGTATTCGAGCGGATTCGCCAGATGCGCGATGCGTTGACGCCGGCCGAGCGCCGCGTGGCCGATCTCGCGCTGAATCATCCGCGTTCGATCATCAACGATCCGATCGTCGATATCGCGCGCAAGGCCGACGTGAGCCAGCCTACCGTGATCCGCTTTTGCCGTTCTCTCGGCTGCCAGGGCTTGTCCGATTTCAAGCTGAAGCTGGCAACGGGCTTGACCGGCACGATTCCGGTGAGCCACAGCCAGGTGCATCTGGGCGACACGGCCACGGACTTCGGCGCGAAGGTGCTGGACAACACCGTGTCCGCGATTTTGCAGTTGCGCGAGCATCTGAATTTCGAACACGTCGAGCGGGCCATCGACCTGTTGAACGGCGCGCGGCGTATCGAGTTCTATGGTCTCGGCAATTCGAACATCGTCGCACAGGACGCGCATTACAAGTTCTTCCGTTTCGGCATCCCAACGATTGCGTACGGCGATCTGTACATGCAGGCGGCGTCGGCGGCCTTGCTCGGCAAGGGCGATGTGATCGTTGCGGTGTCCAAGTCGGGGCGCGCGCCTGAACTGCTGCGCGTGCTGGATGTGGCCATGCAGGCGGGCGCCAAGGTAATCGCGATTACGTCGAGCAATACGCCTTTGGCCAAGCGGGCCACCGTCGCGCTCGAAACCGATCACATTGAAATTCGCGAGTCGCAGTTGTCGATGATTTCGCGGATTCTGCATCTGGTGATGATCGATATCCTGGCTGTCGGCGTGGCAATTCGTCGTGCCGTGCCTAGCGCGGATGTGGCGGAAACGGTCGCGAAGGCGCGCCAGGGTGCGGATGATGATGCGACCGCCGTGCTGGATTGGCTGAGCCACGGCGCGGCTTCTTCGGCGCGGGATTGACGTTGGGAAATAGGCTGCGCCGTGGGAGTGAGTTGTTTTGCCCGCGGTGCTCGCCTGTCCTTGAAGTCATGGTGGTTCGGTCAGTGTCGCCCTTGAGCGACGCTGCACCAATGTGCCGCGTATTGCTAGTGTTGAACGCGGTCGCCGCGACTCATGGCAAATGGCGCGGAACATTCCAACGGCAGCACGAAGACATGCCCACACATGGCCGGCGCTGCGGGGGCGGGCGGAAACACAAACCATGAGCCGTTGTCATGCCGGAAGAACACGATCGTCAGCGGCCCGCTCGAAGTGCAACCTTCCAGTCGCACATAGCGACCATGCGTTGCGAGCAACCGGCCGATCTGCGTCACCCGCGCGGGCATCGAACGCGTTGGCGCAAGCCATTTATCCACGAGAGATCGCAAGGAAAGGCTGTCGGCATTCATATCGTGCTCCTGAATTCCAGTTGGGCTGAGGAGGACATTCGCTCCACAGGTCCGTGAATTCAGTATTGGATAGGCACTCACGAAGTTAAATCAGAGCAGCCCGAGAATGACGTAGCCGAACATCGTGCGTTGTAGGGGTTCGCCTACGTCGCACTTGCCATGTGGCGCGCGTGACTGAGCCAGGCGCCCGCGCGAAGCTCGCCGCTCGCAGCGGGTTTTTCGCGCGTTGCGTCGCCGGGTACCCCTCTCAGCAAAATCGATAGAACAATGGCACTATTGTCGCCACCTCGTTAGGTTTCCTCTCAGCCAAATCATTGATCAGGAGAGATCGATGGCCGACAGACCAACTTCCAGTGCGTCCACATTCCGTTCGCTGGTCCTGATAGCAATCGTCGTGGCCGCACTGGTCGCGGCCTTCGCCTTCACGGCCGGCTGGCTCTCGCCGGGACGCCTGACGCCCGCAAAGATCGTCAACGGATTAGCGCCGCCGGGCGGCGCGGCTCTCGGCTTCCGGCGCAATCACGCCAAGGGCATCTGCTTCACCGGCACCTTCGACTCGAATGGCGCGGCTGCGGCCTTGTCCAAGGCCCCGATGCTCGCGTCCGGCTCCTATCCGGTCACGGGACGTTTCAACCTCGCTACGGCCGATCCCAAGGCCCCGGACGCCACCGTTCGGGTGCGCGGCCTGAGTCTGCGCATCGTCGCACCGGATGGCAGCGAATGGCGTACGGCAATGATCGACGCTCCCGTCTTCCCGGTCGCCACGCCGCAGGCCTTTTACGGCCTGCTTCAAGCCTCGGCCGACAAGAGCGACCCGGACGCCATGAAGAATTTTGCCGCCGCGCATCCGGAGTTCGGCGCTTTTGTGGCGTGGGCCGGCAGCGCGCCTTGGACAGGCTCTTATGCGCAGGAGCGGTATAACAGTCTCAATAGCTTTATCTTCACCAATGCCGCAGGCCAGGACCAGGCCGTGCGCTGGTCGTTCGTGCCCACCGCGCAACCCGAGACCGTGCCCGCCGACCAGTTGAAGGCGCGTGCCGCCGACTTCCTCGCCGCGGATATTACGCAGCGGGTACACAGCGCGCCGCAACGGTGGACGATGGTCGTCACGGTCGCCAACCCCGGTGACCCGACCGCGGACCCCAGCAAGGCCTGGCCTGAAGATCGCCATAAAGTCGAGGCCGGCACGCTGGTGGTCAACGCCATCGAACCCGAGGCTGACGGGCCATGTCGCGATCTCAACTTCGATCCCACCGTGCTGCCGTCAGGCATGCATGTGTCGGACGACCCGTTTCCCGCCGCGCGCTCGGCCGCCTATTCCGTATCGTTCAACCGGCGGACCGCCGAGGAGAAGGACTATCCGCGCCATCCGGCGGAAGGAGCCACGCAATGACCCCGATCCACGATCGCTTTACACCGCTGCAGCGCGCTCTTCACTGGCTCATGGCAATTTGCATTCTGGCGATGCTATTTATCGGTGTCGGGATGGTGTCCACCATTCGCCCGGATTATCTTTCGCTGGTGTCCATCCACAAGCCGCTGGGTATCGTGATTCTTGTGCTGGCGCTGATTCGCCTGGTGGTGAGATTCATGCGTGGCGCGCCGCCGCTGCCGGCGTCGATGCCGGAACCGATGAAACTCGCCGCCCGCCTGTCGCATCTCGCGTTCTACCTGCTGATGATCGGGCTTCCGCTGATCGGATGGGGCATGCTGTCGGCCGCGGACTATCCCGTTGTGGTGTTCGGGATACATCTGCCCTCCTTCCTGCCGCATAGCGATGTGTTGCACACGCTGCTGTGGAACGCGCACAGAACGCTCGCGCTGTGTTTCTTTGCGCTGATCGTGCTTCATCTGGCAGCGGCGCTTCTGCACGCGCTGGTCAGGCGTGACGGTGTTTTCCAGGCGATGGCGCCCTGGCGTTGAGGGCCGCCAACGCGGGTCAGCATTGGTCGGCGAGCCCCCGGCTCAGTGCGCACCAGCGGCCGCGGCACTCCCGCCACCACCCTTGCCGGGTTTCGTCAACCAGATCAGTGGAATGATCGCGATAAAGATTACTGCCGAGAGCCAGAAGATGTCATTGAGACCGAGCATCGCCGCCTGGCCGTTGAGCGAGTTCTCAAACGCCGCCAGCGCTTGTTGCGTGCTGCCGCCAAGCATGCCGTGCAGCGAGTCGAGCTCTCCCACGAAGGTCGGATTGTTGACGCTGCTCTGCTCGGCAAGGCGTGCATGGTGAAGGATCGTGCGATCGTTCCAACCCGTGCTGAACAATGACGTGCCCACGGCGCCCGCAAAAACCCGGGCGAAATTCGACAAACCGGCAGCCGCGGGAATTTTGTCCGCGGGCAGGCCGGACAGAATGATCGAAGTCAGCGGCACGAAGAAGAGCGCGGTGGGAATGCCTTGCAGCAAGGTAGGAATCACGAGCGTGAACGTATCGACACCGGTCGTATAGCGCGAGCGCATGAAGAACACGGCCGCGAAACCGAGAAACGCGAGCGTGGCGAGCACGCGGGCGTCGGACTTCGGCATGATTCTGGCCATTACCGGTGCGAGCAGCACGGCGAAGATACCGAGCGGTGCCGTGACGAGCCCGGCATCCACCGAGCGGTAGCTCAGATACTCCTGCATCCATTGCGGCAACAGAACCAGGTTCGAGAAAAACACCGCATACGCGACCGAGATCGCCACCGTGCCGCCCAGGAAGTTGCGCCCGGCGAAGAGCCTCAAATCGACGATCGGATTCTTCTCGGTCAACTCCCAGATCAGGAAGAACACGAAACTGACCAGCGAGAACACGGTCAACGCAATGATGACCGGCGAGTTGAACCAGTCGAGATCCTTGCCTTTGTCGAGCATCACCTGCAACGAGCCGACCCAGGCGATCAGCGAGAGCAGTCCGACCTTATCGATCGGCAGACGCATGGTCGGCGTTTCACGATCGCGGTAGATCGCCCACGTCACGCCGGCGGCGAACAGCCCCACCGGGATATTGATGTAGAAGATCCACGACCAGGAGTAGCTGTCCGTGATCCAGCCGCCCAGCGCCGGGCCGGCAATCGGGCCGACGGTGGCGGTCATCGCCCATAACGCGAGCGCGGTCGAACTCTTTTCCTTCGGATACGAACCGAGCAGGATCGCCTGCGACAGTGGAATCAGCGGGCCGGCCACCGCGCCCTGGACGATCCGCGCGGCGAGCAGCACCGGCAGATTCGGCGCAATACCGCACAACCAGGACGACAGCACGAACAACAGGATCGCCCCGACAAACAGCTTGATCTGCCCGACGCGCCGCGTGAGCCAGCCGGTCAGCGGAATTGAAATGGCATTGGCGGCAGCGAACAGCGTGATCACCCATGTACCCTCGTCCACCGACACCCCGAGGTTGCCCGCGATGGTCGGAATCGCGACATTGGCGATCGACGAGTCCAGCACGTTCATGAAAGTGGCCAACGCCACCGCGAGCGTCGCCAGCGCCAGCTTGCCGCCCGTCAGCGGCGCAAGTGAAGCGGGATTGGATTGATTCATTTCATCACCCATCTTGAGATGCGAGGATCAGGGTCGCCGGCAGCTATCTGACCAGTCAGCTAATTCGATAAAAAAATTTGCGCGCTTACTGCTTTCAGCCGGCATGGCGCGACGCGTCGCGGTGCGCGACGGTCTTTTGCGGCGCGGCTGATGCGGCGACGCGCGAGGCCGGCATGTTCTGCGCGATGATCTGGGCGATCTCCGCATCGGCAGCCGCACCATACTGGGCGAACACATCCGTGCGATACGTCGTGTTCGTGGCCGCGGCGAGTTGGGTGCCGGACTCGTCATGGGTATCCACATCGACCTGCATCGACAGACCGATCCGCAACGGATGCGCATCGAGTTCACGCTGATCGAGCAGCACGCGCACCGGCAGGCGCTGCACCACCTTGATCCAGTTGCCGGTGGCGTTCTGCGCCGGCAGCACCGCGAAGGCGGCGCCCGTGCCGGCCGAGAAGCCCTCTATCCTGCCGTGATATTCGACGCTGGAGCCGTAGACATCCGCCGTGAGCGTGACCGGCTGGCCGATCCGCATGTGCGTGAGCTGGCCTTCCTTGAAGTTCGCGTCCACCCAGACCCCGTTGAGCGGCACGATGGCCATCAGCGGCGTGCCGGGCGCCACGCGCTGGCCCACTTGTACCGAACGCCGCGCGACATAAC
Source organism: Paraburkholderia sp. RL17-381-BIF-C (assembly GCF_046026435.1). Taxonomy (NCBI): domain Bacteria; kingdom Pseudomonadati; phylum Pseudomonadota; class Betaproteobacteria; order Burkholderiales; family Burkholderiaceae; genus Paraburkholderia; species Paraburkholderia sp. RL17-381-BIF-C. The sequence goes on from NZ_JARESX010000080.1 coordinate 23,981, forward strand.
CGGTGACCGGCGCGGGCAAGGTATTGCGCGCATAGTTCAGGTAGGCGTCGCGTACCTTCGATGCCGCAGCCTGCACGTTTGGATGCTGTTCGATCGTGGTGCGGTCTGTCAGCGCGTGATTCGCTTCGGCCTGTTGGCGGGCGGCGTCGAGCGCGGCTTGAGCAGAGCTGACGGCGTCGCGGGCATGGGCGATGTCTTCGCCCGACACTGCGCCGGTTCCCGCAATCGCCTGACGGCGTTTCAGGTCGTCGTTGGCGCGAACCAGATCGGCCTCGCGCTGCGCGATATTTGCCGCGTAGAAATCGTTGTTCACGTACAGGCCGCTCACTTGCCGAACTGTCTGACCGAGCGTCGCCTCCGCGTTCGACAGCGCGATCTTTGCGTCGGCGGCGTCCAGCGTCACCACCGGGTCGCCCTGCTTGACGACCTGCGTATCGTCGGCGTTGACTGCGACCACCGTGCCGCTGACCTGCGGCGTCAATTGCACGAGATTGCCGCTCACGTACGCGTCGTCGGTGGACTGGTAGAAGCGCGCCACCGTGAAATAGTAAGCGCCATAGCCAGCGCCTGACACGACAACGGCGGCCGCAAGGAGCGCCAGCATCAGCTTGCGCTTGCGGGGCTTTTCAACCTCGACGGGTTCTGCTTGCGCCGTAGTGCGCTCGGCGGCGGTCGTATCGCTCATTTCAATCACTCCTGGCAGTATATAAAGGGGTCGCGACAGTCGTATTAGCGCGCGGCGACGACTGGGCTGATCTGTGTTGCGGTTGCGGTTGCGGTTGTGTTGGCGCTCGAGCTTGCGTTCGGGTTTCCTGCGCTGGCGGCAGCGGTGTCGACATACCCGCCTCCGAGTGCCGCAGCCAACGCGATCTGCTGATCGCGGCGGTTCATCTTCAGGTTGGCGACCGCCTGGTCGGCGGCGAGCGCGTTGGTATCGGCGTTCAGCACCGTGAGCTGGTTCGTGAGGCCGGCCTTGTATTGCGTGAGCGCCAACTGGTCGGCACTGCGCGCCGCTTCCTGGGCGGCCTGCGCATCGCCGAGCTGGACGTCGGTCGAACGGATCTCGGCGAACTGCGTGGCAACTTCCGACAGCGCCGTAACGAGCGTCTGGTTGTAACCGGCCACCGCATTGTCGAAGTCCGCGTATCGCCCTTTCAGTTGCGCCCGCAGTTCGCCACCGTCGAAGATCGGCAGATGGATCGCCGGGCCCGCGCTGACGGTGCGGCTCGCAGCGGTCAGGAAGCGGCCGAAACCGAACGCATCGAGCCCAATCGCGGCGCTCAGGTTGATGTCGGGGTAGAACTCGGCCTTCGCTTCCTTCACGTCGTGCGTGAACGCATCGACACGCCAGCGGGCCGCGACAATATCCGGGCGGCGGCTCACCAGGTCGGCCGGCACGTTATCGGGCAAGCGCACCTCGTCGCCGATACCGAGTGCAGGCCGGGCGATCGACAGGCCACGGTCCGGACCCGCGCCGAGGAGCGCGGCCAGCTGATAGCGCGTCGTGACAATGCTGCCGTCGAGCGAAGCAAGCGCGGCCCGGCTGCTGGCCAGATTGGCCTGCGCGGTCTTGCGCTCCACTTCGGTATCCAGCCCGCTGGCGATACGGCCGGCCGTGATGCGGTCGATCTGTTCGCGCTGCCCGACTTCCTGTTGCGCAATGTCACGCAACGCGTACAGGCGGGCGAGCTGGTTGTAGTTGCGGGCGATAGCCGAGGTGAGCGTCAGCTTGACGACCTCGGCATCCGCCTCGCTCGCCTGCAACTGCGACATGGCAGCCTTGAGCGCCTCGCGATTCTTGCCCCACAGATCGAGGTCGTAGGAGGCCGACAGCAGCCCCTTGTTTTCCGATTGCCACGAGCCGGCATACGGCGGCGGGACCAGAGCGTTACCCGAATACTGCTGGCGCGTGAACGAGTAGCTGGCGCCGACATTCGGCAGCGTGCTCGCCTTCGCCGTCTCCGTATAAGCGGCGGCGGCCGCCACACGGGCGCGCGCCTGAGCGAGCGACGGACTGCCTTTCAGGGCTTCTGCCAACAGGGCTTTCAACTGCGCGTCGCCAAACTGGTCGGCCCAATCGGCGGCCGGCCAATGTCCGTCGTCCGACGGAATGCTCTGCTCGGTAGCGAGCGTTTGCGGCGGCGTCATTTGCTTGTCGCTCGTAATGCCGGCGTAGTTCGCGCACGCCGACAACACGGCGGCGAACATCACGGAAACGCTAGCCTTCGCCACTCGCCTGCCGAGCGCCATTCCATTTAATTGCGATTTCATTTTCTGACCTGTCAGATATATAGGTAAAAAAAATGCCGCTCAGTCCTCAAGGAATTTGTTAAGCAGGCGGCCCAGCTCAATGAACTCTTGCTTCGTAAAGTGCTTCAGACGACCATTCAGGACGCCAGGTGCGATTTCCGGCAGTTGTGCGGCGACCTGCTTGCCTTTCTTCGTCAGCGTCAGGTTGACTACCCGGCGATCCTCCAGGCTGCGCGAGCGTTCGAGCAAGCCCTTGTCTTCCAGCTTGTCGAGCAAACGCGTCATCAAGCCGGTATCGACGCCCAGCAACTTCGACAACTCAAACGGCGTGGAAGCGACCCCGCCATTGAGCGACAACAGGATGCCCATTTGCGGGGAGGTGATATCCAGGTCCTTCAAGGCATTGTCCATTTCCGCCACCAGAACGTTGCGGGCTTTGGTGAGCGCAAGGCCAATGCTCTGCTCCGCCCGGAAGTTGTCCTTCGTGTAGTGGTTCATCTTGCGCTCCTCAATCGACAGACTCAACACTATCTGCAAAGTCAGATACTGTCAACTTGAGTGCGGAAATATTTTTTGGGGGTCAATGCGGGGCAAAGAGTCCTGAAGTGGGCGTTTCTCCGTACGAATCCGCCTCGCGAGTTTGGCAGTCGCAATAGAAGTGAGCACGAAGCGCCGCACGGCAGCGAGCCTGCCAAGGTGGGCGGCACTTCGGTCGACACACGCTGTGGCTATAGATGCGACCTCATCTGTTCCGCAAAGGCGCGAATGACGTCTTCGTTTCGCGACAGAAACATCCACTGACCAACGCGGGTCGACACCAGCAGTTTCGCCGCGACCAATGCCGCAACGTGCGCCGAGACGGTCGATTGAGATAGCCCACTGCGCGCGAGGATTGCGTTCGCCGGCACCCCGCAATCGAGATCGATGTAGCCTTGCGCGAAGTATTCGCGGGGGGCCTTTAGCCACCGCAAAATCTCGCGCCGGAACGGGTTTGCAAGTGCCTTATGAATCAAATTCTCGTTAACCATAGCTTTCGAAAAACGCCTCGATAGAAGCTGCTCAACCAGGCGACGGGTAGGGACGAAATGCTTCACCTATCGCGATCGCGGCCAAGGTCGTGTCACGCCTTGGAATACCGGCGCCCTTTTCGTTAGAACATGTCCGCAGCACTTTTTCGTCCTACGCTCTGAATGGGTGTCCCCTCCCCGGTTCGAGACGGGATAAAGGGACCGGTATTCATCGTCGCGTAGCTTTGCCCCGGACCTACGATCGGAAACACATCGGCGTTCTCGTCGATCATCACCTCCAGGAAAGCCGGTCCCTTAAATTCAACGAACGCCCGCAACGCGTGCTCGAGTTCGGACAGCGCCTCGACGCGACGGGCAAACTCGAATCCATCGGCCTGTGCCGCCATCACGAAGTCCTTGCGATAGAGCGCCTTGTCGCTAACAAACATTCGCCCGTCGTAAAAGAGACGCTGCCACTGCCGGATCATTCCGTCACCGCGATTGTTGAGCAGCAGTACCTTGACGGGAATGCCGTACGTGCTTGCCGTCTCCAGTTCGCCGACATTCATCCGGATGCTTCCATCGCCGTCGATGTCGATCACGAGCGCATCCGGTCGCGCCAGTTGCGCACCAATCGCCGCGGGCAGCCCAAAACCCATCGTCCCCATGCTTCCTGATGTCAGGAAGCTTCGAGGCTCGACGAACTCGAAAAACTGCGCGGCCCACATCTGATGCTGGCCCACGCCCGTGCTGATGATCGCTCGTCCGCCGGTGATTTCGCTGAGCTTTTCGATAACCCACTGCGGTTGAATCGCAAGGTTCTTGCGGTCGTAGTTCATTCCGAAGGTCTGCTTCAACGCCATCACATGGTCGAGCCAGCCAGAAGACGACTGCTTCGCCGGACCGTGCTCGAGCAAAGACAGCAAGGCATCTTTAGCATCGCCCACGTGAGTCCAGTGCGCACGCTTGACCTTGTTGATCTCCGCCTCGTCGATATCGATATGCGCGACATGGCGCGCACCGGGAGCGAATGAGTCAGGCCGTCCACCGGCGACGCGATCATCGAATCGGGCGCCCAAAGCAATGAGAAAATCGCAGTCTTCAACGGCGTAGTTCGCGCAGGCGGCCCCATGCATGCCGAGCATGCCGAGACACAGCGGGTGTTTTGCAGATAGGGCGCCAAGACCCATGAGTGTCGTCACGACTGGAATGCCGTGGCGCTCGGCGAACTCCCTTAGCACCGCAGTCGCACGCCCCGTGATCACGCCGCCGCCGACATAAAGCAGCGGCCGCTCACTCTGTCGCAGAAGATCGAAGAATCCGGCAGCTTTGGCCTTTTCCAACCGTGCGCCTTTAGCCACCATGCGCAGCCGATCGGAGTAGCCGCGAAAATGCAGTGTGCCTCGTCCATGATAGGGCCCCGTCCAGTTCTGGATGTCTTTAGGCACGTCCACCACGACCGGACCCGGCCGGCCGGTGCGGGCAACTTCGAATGCGGTTCGCAGTGTTGGCTCGAGCTTCAACGGATCGGTGACGAGAAACACCTGCTTCGCGCACGCCGACATGATGTTGAGGACCGGCGCCTCCTGAAACGCGTCGCTGCCAATCGCGGCACGTGGCACCTGCCCGCAGATGAGCACGACAGGCACCGAATCGCCGTTACAGTCGGCGATCGGCGTCACTGCGTTTGTCGCACCCGGCCCCGACGTCACCATGAACACGCCGACTTTTCCGCTGGCTCGCGCATAACCGGCGGCCATAAAGCCCGCGGCCTGTTCATTGGCAGGTACGACAAACTTGATCTGACGCTCCACATGGGCCGCGTTCATTTCGTTGTAGCGAAACACCGCGTCGTAGGTCGGCAAGATCGCCCCACCGCTATATCCAAATAGTGTGTCGACGCCCTGCTCGGCGAGCACGCGCAGAATGATGTCCGCGCCCGACAGCGTTTCGGTCGCATTCGCCGGCGTCAGATCGGCGTGTGAAGCAATGATTGGGTTTCGGCTCATAGTTGGCTCGCGGGCAAATCGGCGCTGACAGGAGCAGCAGCCTGAATCAAAGAACAACTTCCTTTCCAGTTGGCGCTCATTCGCGGCACCTCGACAATGACTTCGTAATGCTTCTGGCGAACTCTTCGCCAAGGTCCTCCCTGACCAGGTCCAAGGCCACCTGAATACCGTCACTTACGCCACATGACGAGTACAGATTGCCGTCCTTCAGACAACCTTGATCGCTCGCGACGTGTACGAACGGATGCTCGATGGACAGACGCTGCGCGTCGCGCCAATGCGTGGTCAACAAACGATAATCAGCGAGGCCGGCGCGCGCGATCAGAAACGCCCCGTTGGACACGGATGTGAGCCTTCGCACTCCGCGTCCGGCATTCCTGAGCCAGTCCACCAATTCATGATGTTCCAGGCTCGACCCGAGCACCGGACAACCCGGCACGACGACAATGTCGAAAGCAGCATGTGCATCCAGCAGGCTCTCCGTCGTGCGGACCGCTACACCACTTGAGCACATGACGGGCCCCGGCGACGGTCCCACGAGATGCTGCTCGTACAACGTTGCACCGCACAGACGGTTCGCTTCGTGAAAGATATCCATCGGCCCCGTCACTTCGAGCAGCCGGAATCCGGCGTACAGCATCATCGCGACATGCATGCTCCGTTACTCCGTGAATTCACTGAACATAAGCGCCGCGCATCCCGCCGCGTCAGGCCCGGCGAGGCGGTGCGAAGTATGGCGTTCCTTCAGCAGACAAATCCGTTAATGGCTGCCTGTTTTCCCGGCGTCCGGCTCTTCGTCAGGCTGGTGACCCAGTCTAATGAGCCGGCACGGCAGAGGAAACACGTGCTTGTCGCCATGCTGGGCCAATCCACGTGAGATTTGGGCCAACCGCGCCAACGTGGTGATGTTGTCGCTCGCATTGCGTTATGTTGCGCTGCGTCCGGAGGGTCCATGGCCGTTTGGCATTGCTCGAACCCGGTTGTTTTGTAACCTGGACGCAAAAGTGAGTTACCGCCCTGTGCATCCCTGTTTTCCGCCTGTTGCGTTAAGCTCGGTTACCGCTCGTCAGTAGAGGCTGAGAGGCTTGGCCCGCTCTTTCAGGTAAAGCCAATCGAATCGCAGGTATCGGAGACGAGCCTACTCACTCCATGAAGGTCACGGCATGAAAGTCGCCATTGTCATATTCGATGGTGTTCAGGCGCTCGACGTTGCGGGCCCTCTCGACGTGTTCGCGGAAGCCAACACGATCCTCCCCGAACAACAGAGATATGAAGTCTCCCTGGTGGGTCTTCAGGCCGGCGG
>NZ_JARESX010000081.1:0-30169 GCF_046026435.1 Paraburkholderia sp. RL17-381-BIF-C
CGCGGATCTGGACTTCCTGGTGGGATCGAGCGGTGCGCCGGTGCCGCGCGACTCGCACTGATATCGACACGGCTCCTCGCACGACGAGCCAACGGTTGTTCCTGCGCTTTGCGAGAAGGCGTACTGCCGATGCGGATCGACATAATCCGCATCGGCTTTTTTCTGTCCGTTTCCCAAGCGAAGTGGACGCGCACAAATAAAAACGGCTAGGCATTTGATGCCCAGCCGATTTTTAACTCACAGGTTCACCGCCTCCGGCTTTTTAAAAGTCAGAGAATCGACGCACGCAAAATCACATTCCGGCATTCCGCCGGAATGACGGCGCTTAGCTTATTGCTTGATGAATCGATCGTTTGCCCAAAGTCCTTGCGTGTCGCTATTACCCGAATTCACGAATTCGACGTCGTGTCCAACCACGCGCACGACACGGAAACTCGAATTTTCCGGTGTGGAGACACACTGATATCCGGAGAAAAATTCCTGCATCTTTTGCTGTTCACCGGCTTGCGCATGCTGGTCGGCGGCGTCGAGTTTATCCTTCGACAGGCAGCCATATGCGTTGGCCTTGAACTGGATGGTTTGCTGCGGCTTGATCATGACGTCTTGCGCCTGAACAGTGGCGGCAGCCAATCCCGCAATGGCGAAAACAAGGGCGATTCGCATTTTCATATTTTCCTCCGGTGCGGGTGGATACTCAGGTTAGCTATGTATTTAACTTTAACGTTGAACCCGCACCTTGCACTTTAGGAGAACGCGAGAGAACGACAAGCACATCTTGTGTGCGGTCGCAACAGTGGCGAATTGTCGCACCATGCTTTGCGGCTGCTTAGTCGCTGGGCAACGGTTTAAGTGGGTGTGATTGCCGTGGATAACTCAGAGACGGGCAGGGTGCGCCGCTTTAACTAGTAACGCTTTGCGCCGCGTATTCGCGTAAACGAGCAGCCTCAATTAAGCGATTTACTACATTAAATTTCGCGAGTTGGTGCGTTGCACACAAAGTCATTCAACTGACCAAATTAAAATCACGAAATAACGGTGTATTTGCAGAAGATAAAGAGTGCCAGGTGCGACAAGCTGTGTCGGCAGAGTCGCTGCGATGGCAGCGCTGTGCCGGTCGCACTTCATCGGACCTGCTGGTTCATCTTGAAGAACTCGTCCTGAAACATGCACATGCGCAGGGCGTTGTGATAGCTGCCGTTGCCGAAAAATTCCTCGATCAACTCGGCCTCGTGCCTGAACCCGCACTTCTCGTAAACGTGAATGGCCGACGTATTCGACTTGTCGACGATCAGATAAACCTTGCGCAGGTTCAGCACTGAGAACGCATAGTCGGTAGCGAGTTGGGTTGCCAGAGTCGCATAGCCGCGGCCTTGCGCATGGGGCGCGATGATGATCTGAAACTCGCCACGCCGGTGGATATAGTCGAGCTCGATCAACTCGACGACGCCGACCGTTTGCCCTTCGTTGTCGATCGCCACGAAGCGGCGCTCGCGCAGGTCGTGCACGTGCTGGTCGTAAAGCTGCGTCAGTTCCGAGAAGGTCTCGTACGGCTCCTCGAACCAGTAACGCATGATTTTCGCGTTGTTGTTCACTTCATGGACGAAGCGAAGATCGGTACGTTCGAGCGGGCGCAACGTGAGTTCGCTGCTACGTTCGGTAGTCATTGGATTCCCCTTGAGAACTTGTTGGTTTGAGTGCGCGCGTGCCATACCGGATCGAGCGCTTTTTAGTTAGTCAGGTCTTGATGCGGGGAGTTCTTGCAACCTCTTGCACTCCTGTGCCACCTTTTTGCAACGCGCGAGGCGGCATGCGGGTTTGGCGAGGTGAGGGCGTCGCATTGCCGCAGGCTCGCGAATGGGCGCGCTCGCGCAATTGTGAGAGGCGCGGCACGGTATGGGTACGCGCGGTGCTCTACAATGAAATCATGCTCCCGCGATCGGAGGCCACCGTGATCGAGCACTTGATATTGGGCGTCTTTCTGGTCATTCCGCTGCTCATCGTCGCGTTTCTTTTCTCCGACGAATTGTGGCAGGAACACCGGCATCTGCACGAGATGCGACCCGCGCACCTGAAACCGCGCCGCATCGACTGGCGGCATCCGCTGCGCCGTTCGCGGCATCGGCTTTAACGCGCCGCGTTGGCTCGCCAATTGACCCGTCTGAGATTGAATACCGCGAATTTTCGCAGCCGTTTCGGCGCGCGGGAGCGCGCGCGTCACTCACTCACCCGTTAGTCGGCACGCCAATGCGCGCGAATGCGCTTAGCAAGCGCTTCGAGCGTTTCCGCATCGGCGACGTCGCGCGCGTGCATGCGCAGCGGCTGGCCTTCCCAGCGCGGAATCACGTGAAAATGCACATGCGCCACCGTTTGTCCCGCGGCGGCGCCGTTGAATTGCCCAATGAACACACCATCCGGCCGCAAGGCCGCGCGCACCGCGATCGCGAGCTTCTGCGTCATGCGTATGCATGCCACCGTCGAAGCATCCGACAACTCGAAAATCTCCGCCACGGCTTCCTTGGGCACCACCAGCAGATGGCCGTCGGCTTGCGGCATCAGGTCCATGAAGGCGAGGGCGGCATCGGTTTCGGCCACTTTGATGCAGGGTAGTTCGCCGCGCAGAATCCTCGCGAAGGGATTGCTGTTGTCGTAGGTCATCGCGTTCCTCTCATGGTGGAAGGTCATATCGGGTGTTGCTGCGGTTGGCGATATTGTCCATTACCTGTGTTACATGACGCGCGCTGCACGCTTGATGGCCTGCGGCGGCTGGCCGTACGCCCGTAGAAACGCACGCCGCATCCGTTCGGTATCGACAAAGCCGGTTTCCGCGGCCACCGCCTCCATGGAATGGCGGCCCGCTTCCAGCATGGCGCGCGCGGCTTCGACGCGCAATGACTCGATAGCTTTGGCTGGCGATTGGCGGGTTTCGTCGCGAAACGCGCGGCTGAACTGACGGGGGCTCAGGTGCGCGACGTCGGCGAGTTGCTCGACCGTCAATGGCTCGCGCAGATGGCTTTTGGCGTACGAGAGCGCGTTCTGGATGCGATCGGATTTCGGCTCGAGGTCCAGCATGGCCGAGAACTGTGACTGGCCGCCGGTGCGGCGGTGATAAACCACGAGCTTCTTGGCGATGGCGCGGGAGACTTCGACGCCGAGATCGTTTTCAACGAGCGCCAGACATAAATCGATGCATGCGGTCATGCCGGCCGATGTCCACACCGAGCCGTCGACGATAAAGATGCGGTCCTCATCCACGCGCGCTTGTGGAAAGCGCTGTTGCAGATTGCGGGCGTGAATCCAGTGGGTCGTGGCGTGGCGGCCGTCCAGAATCCCGGCCTCGGCCAGTACGAACGCGCCGGTGCAAATGCTGGCGGTACGCCGGGAGGCGACCAGCGCGTCGTTCAGGAACGCCAGCAATCCCGGCGACGACGGCGCGATCTGCATCGCGCCGGTGACCACCACGGTGTCGTAAGCCGGATCGCCGAACGGCCGGGTGGCGATCTCGACGCCGGCCGAACTGCGCACCATGCCGCCATGCTCGGAAATGATCTCCACGTCGTACTCAGGCTGGCCGGCCTCCAGGTTCGCCAGTTCAAACACTGCGACCGCCACCATGTCGAGGATCTGAAAGCCGGGAAAAACCACCACGCCGACGTGTCTCATTGCAATGTCCTAAAACGAGGTAAATACGACATTTGAGACAAAAGAGTACGCGCCTACACTTGCCTCGTCAACACCGCAATGCAACGCGAAACAGCGCAGCGGCGGAGGTTTCCAGGTTTTTCCCATTCATCGGACAGGGCAGAGGCGCAACGCGCCGCGCCCGCAAGGAGAGATACACATGGCAACGCAAACAGGCAAAGGCACGGCATTGGTGACGGGCGCATCGTCGGGTATCGGCGCGGTGTATGCGGACCGCCTCGCGCGGCGCGGCTACGACCTGATTCTCGTGGCGCGCGACGCAGCGCGGCTGGACGCTCTGGCGGGACGTCTGACGACCGAGACCGGCCGCCACGTAGACACGATCACGGCGGACCTCACCGTCAAAGCCGATGTGCGCCGCATTGAAGAACGGCTGCGTGCGGACGCAGGGATCACGATGCTGGTCAACAACGCGGGTGTCGGCGCAACCGCCTCGCTGATCGACTCGGACGTGGATGCGCTCGAAACGATGATCGATCTGAACGTGACGGCGCTCACGCGTCTGACGGCGGCCGTCGTGCCCGGTTTCGTGGCGCGGGGTAACGGCATCGTGATCAATATTTCGTCGATCGTCGCGCTCTCGCCGGAACTGTTGAACGGCACGTATAGCGGCACCAAGGCCTATGTGCTCAACCTGACGCAGTCGCTGCACCACGAAGTGGGCGACAAGGGCGTGCAGTTGCAAGCGGTGCTGCCGGGTGCGACCAGCACGGCATTCTGGGACCGTGCGGGTCTGCCGGTCGAGCATCTGCCGTCGCAGATCGTGATGACCGCCGAGGACATGGTGGACGCCGCGCTCGCCGGCCTCGACCAAGGCGAACTGGTGACGATCCCGTCATTGCCCGACGCCGCCGACTGGGAGCGCTTCAACAACGCGCGCCAGCACTTGCAGCCGAACCTGTCGCACAAACTGCCGGCCGCTCGTTATAAGCGTGTTGCGGCAACGGCATAAAGCGCCGATAAGCGCACTAGCGGCAAATCAGAAAAAGGGCAGACAAAGGCACGCCCGTGGCGCGCCCTTAACGCCAGTCCGTCGACACGTCGTCGGGATCGACCAGCGTCAATCCCGACGACGGCAGCGGCAGCGCCGTCTTGTAGCGCACCTGCTTGAGCGCGAAGCTCGAGCGGATATTGGAGATGCCCGGAATCTTCGTCAGATGATCGACGATAAAACGCTCCAGCGTCTGCATATCCGGCATGACCACGCGCAGCAGATAGTCGGCGTCGCCCGTCATCAGATAGCACTCCATCACTTCGGGCCGCTCCGAAATCGCCTGTTCGAAGCGCTGCAACGCGTCTTCCACCTGCTTCTCCAGACTCACCTGAATGAACACGTTGATGCGCAGCCCGAGCGGCTCCGGGTTCAGCAGCGTGACTTGCTGCTTGAACAGGCCCAGCTTCTCGAGCGCCCGCACGCGGTTGAAGCACGGCGTGGCCGACAGGTTCACCGAACGCGCCAGATCCGAATTGGTGATGCGCGCGTTTTGCTGCAACTGGCTCAGGATGCCGATGTCGATGCGGTCGAGCCGCCTGGGTGGCGTGGCCATAGATGAAATATTCCGTGTCGTGAGGAAATTCCGGAACAAATAGCCTATCGCAGCGCGCCAACACAAGCAAATGAGACGCTCATTTTGCAGGCACGTGGTTACCATTGACTCATTCGATCTTGATCTGAACGCGGCGATGCGGGAGTGGTGCCATGACGGATTTGTCCAGCGGTAGCAAGCAAGTGCGGTTTTTGAACACAGAGCATGCGCACACCAGGGAGCAGGCCGATCCTGATCCGCAGGAAACCGCCGAATGGCTGGCGGCGCTCGACGGCGTGGTCGCGCATGTCGGCCGCGAGCGCGCGCAGTTTCTGTTCGACAAGCTCGCGAGCCATGCGCTGACGCTTGGCGTGGAATCGGCGCGCACGAACGTGACGCCGTATCAGAACACCATCCCGTTCGAGCAACAACCGCGTTATCCCGGCAATCTCGAACTCGAGGAGCGGCTCGCCGCCGCGCTGCGCTGGAATGCGCTCGCGATGGTGGTGCGCGCGAACAAGGCTTACGGCGAACTCGGCGGACATATTGCGAGTTATGCGTCGGCGGCGGATCTGTTCGAGGTAGGGTTCAACCATTTCTTCCGCGCCGCCGCGCCGGGCGGCGAGGCGGGCACGGGCGACCTGATCTACTTCCAGCCGCATTCGTCGCCGGGTGTCTACGCGCGGGCTTTTCTCGAAGGTTTCCTCTCCGAGGAGAACCTGCAGCACTACCGGCGCGAGATCGGCGGCCCGGGCTTGTGCTCGTATCCGCACCCGTGGCTGATGCCGGATTTCTGGCAGTTCCCCACGGGCTCCATGGGCATCGGGCCGATCAATGCAATTTATCAAGCGCGTTTCATGCGGTATCTCGCCAATCGCGGCCTCGTGCAAACGGAAGGCCGCAAGGTGTGGGGATTTTTCGGCGACGGCGAGATGGACGAGCCGGAGTCGACCGCCGCGCTGTCGCTGGCCGCGCGCGAGGGGCTCGACAACCTCCTGTTCGTGATCAACTGCAATCTGCAGCGCCTCGACGGTCCGGTGCGCAGCAACGGCCGCATCATCGACGAACTGGAAGCACAATTCATTGGCGCAGGCTGGAATGTGATCAAGGTGATCTGGGGCTCGGATTGGGACGCGCTGTTCTCGCGCGACCGCACCGGCGCATTGCTGCGCGCCTTTGCGCATACCGTCGACGGCCAGTTCCAGACCTTCTCCGCGAACGACGGCGCGTACAACCGCGAACGCTTCTTCGGTCAGAACCCGGAGCTTGCCGCGCTCGCCGCGCAACTGAGCGACGACGACATCGACCGCCTGCGCCGCGGCGGCCACGACGTGCGCAAACTGCACGCGGCCTACGCGAAGGCGCTGGCGCACCAGGGCCAGCCGACGGTCATTCTCGCGAAGACGATGAAAGGCTTCGGCATGGGCACCTCGGCCCAGGGCCGCATGACCACGCATCAGCAGAAGAAGCTCGACTTCGACGACCTCAAGGCGTTTCGCGACCGCTTTCGCCTGCCGCTCACGGACGAGGACGTCGAACAGGTGAAGTTTTACAAACCAGCGGAAGACAGTCCGGAAATGCAATACCTGCATGCGCGCCGGGCTGCCTTGGGAGGCTATCTGCCCAGAAGGCGGCGAGTCGCATCGAAGGGGCTGATCGTCCCGCCGGTGTCCTCCTGGGGGCAATTCGCGCTGGACTCCAATGGCCGCGACATGTCCACCACCATGGCGCTGGTTCGCATGTTGACCGCGCTGCTCAAGGACGCGGAAGTCGGCCCGCGCGTGGTGCCGATTGTCGCCGACGAGGCACGCACCTTCGGCATGGCGAACATGTTCCGCCAGGTCGGCATCTATTCGCCGCTCGGGCAGTTGTACGAGCCGGAAGACCTCGGCTCGATGCTGTACTACCGCGAGGACACGAAAGGCCAGATTCTCGAAGAGGGCATTTCGGAAGCGGGCGCGGTGTCGTCATGGATCGCGGCGGCGACCTCGTACAGCGTGCACGATGTACCGATGCTGCCGTTCTACATCTACTACTCGATGTTCGGTTTCCAGCGGATCGGCGACCTGATCTGGGCGGCGGCGGACCAGCGTGCGCGCGGTTTCCTGATCGGCGCGACGTCCGGCAAGACGACGCTCGGCGGCGAAGGCTTGCAGCATCAGGACGGCACGAGCCATCTGGCGGCATCGACGATTCCGAATTGCCGCGCGTACGACCCCGCGTTCGCGTACGAGGTTGCCGCGATCGTGGACGAGGGCATGCATGAGATGCTCGACGTGCAACGTGACGTGTTTTATTACGTCACGGTGATGAACGAGAACTACGCTCAGCCTTCGGTGCCGGGCGGCAACTTGCAGGCGCTGCGCGAAGGGATTCTCAAGGGTATTTATCCGCTTGCCGCGCCAGCGCAGGAGGGCACGCAAGCCACGGTGCAATTGCTCGGCGCCGGTGCGATTCTCGGTGAAGTGATCGCGGCTCAGCAGATGTTGAAGGACGATTGGCAGATCGACGCCGCCGTGTGGAGCGTGACGAGCTTCACCGAGTTGCAGCGCGACGGCATGGCGGCGGAACGGCTCGCACGTCTTGGTGAAGCGACCGGCGCGCCGTATGTCACGCAAGCGCTTGAAGCGTCGCAAGGCCCGATCATTGCCGCGACCGACTACGTTCGCGCCGTGCCGGAGCTGATCCGCGCGTATGTGCCGCGCCGCTACGTGACGCTCGGCACCGACGGCTTCGGCCGCAGCGACACGCGCCAGGCGTTGCGCGAGTTCTTCGAAGTGGACCGCAAGTCGATCGTGATCGCCGCACTGAAAGCCCTGGCGGACGAGGGCACGATCGACGCGAGCCGGCTTGCCGAAGCGCGTCGCAAGTATCTCGGCGACGCAGCGGCCGGCGCGGCGTCCTGGCAATGCTAGGAACGCGCCTCGCGGACGATCAGTCGCTCACCGCGACCTGGTTCTTGCCGTCCCGTTTCGCGCGATAGAGGCCGATGTCGGCGGCTTCGATCAGCTTCGTCACCGGCTCGGCGAGCGACGGCACGAGCGTCGCCGCGCCGATGCTGATCGTCACCACGCCGGCTGCGGAGCCCGAATGCGGAATCGCCAGATCTTCGATTGCGATGCGGATTTTTTCCGCAAGCAGACGCAAGCCACCGGCCGACGTGCCCGGCACCACCACGGCGAACTCTTCACCACCGAAGCGCGCCGCGAGATCGGGCGAGCGGCCGAGGCATGATTCGACAGTGTGCGCGACGCGCTTGAGCACTTCGTCGCCAGCGACGTGGCCGTAGGTGTCGTTGTACGCCTTGAAGTTATCCACATCGATCATCAGGAAGCCGAGGCCGGTCTTGTCGCGTGTGCCGCGACGCCATTCGGCCGCCAGATATTGATCGAGGTAGCGCCGATTCGACAGACCCGTCAGGCCGTCCGAATGCGTGAGGCGCTGCAATTCCAGATTGGTCGCGAGCAATTGTTGCTGCGATTGACGCAGCGCCTGATAGGCCTCGTCGCGTTGTAGCAGATTCAGATACGAGCGCGAGTGATAGCGGATGCGCGCAATCAGCTCGATGCGATCCGGCAGTTTCACCAGATAGTCGTTGGCCCCTGCCGCAAAGGCGGCGCTCTTGACGAGCGGCTCTTCCTTGGTCGACAACACGATGATCGGAATGTCGCGGGTCGCCGGATTCTGCCGGTATTGGCGCACGAGCGTGAGTCCGTCCGTGCCCGGCATCACCAGGTCCTGAAGGATCACCGTCGCGCGCGTTTCGGCGGCGCAGCGCAGCGCGTCGTCAGGCGAGGCGCAGTAGTGGAAGTCCACGCTCGCTTCGTCCGCCAGCGCCTGACGCACCGCTTCGGCGATGATCGCCTGGTCGTCGACCAGCAACACCATGATCGGACACTCGGCCGCGGGCGGATTGCCGAGAATGCGCGCGAGCGCATCGTCGACGGCGAGATTGGCCGCGTCCACCGCGTCCAGCGTCTGCGCGTTCGCGTCGACTTGCGCGAGATCCCGCGCGGCGGCGTTCTGATGCGGTTCAGGAGTGTCCATGTCGTTCAGCCAGAAAAGATGTCAGTGAATCAAAGCGGGTCATAGGCGGCGAGTACGCGGCTAGCGGGAGCTGACCGCCGTCGCGAGCGCGGCGGCGATGCGCGGCAAGGGCAGGATCGCGGCGGCGGCGTCGAGCGCCGCGGCCGCTTTCGGCATGCCGTACACGGCGCTGGTCGCCTCGTCCTGCGCGATCGTGTGATAGCCCTTGGTGCGCATCGCCTTGAGTCCGATCGCGCCGTCGCGGCCCATGCCGGTCAGCAGCACGCCGATGGCGCGCGCCGGCCAGCGGGCCACCACGCTGTGAAAAAACACGTCGACGGAAGGGCGATACGGCGTCTCTTCCGGGACGCGCGTGTAGCCGAGCACGTTGGGCAGTTTCAGATGCAGATGATCGTCGGTGGCGGCGAGCAGCACGACGCCCGCTTGCGGCCGGTCGCCTTCACTGGCGATTCGCACCGGCAGCGCCGATTGCTGATTCAGCCAGTCCGCCATGCCGGCGGCGAAGGCCGCGTCGACGTGCTGCACGATCACGACGGCCGCCGCAAAATCCTTGGGCAGGCCGGCGAGCAGCGTGGCCAGCGCAGCGGGTCCGCCCGCCGACGCGCCGATCGCCACCAGCGGCGTGTCACGGTTCGTCGCGCAGGCGGGCGTTGTCGCGGCGGCTGCGCCGGGTGCGTTGCGTTCCTTGACGAGCGCCGCGATACGGTCGATTTTCGCGATCAGCGTGGCGATGCTCTTGTGCGCATCGGGACCGCTCAGCGACGGCGTATCGACCGCGTCGAGCGCGCCCGCGCCCATCGCTTCATAGACGCGCCATGCGTTCGCGCCCACGTCGACGGTGACGATCAGGATCGCGCAGGGTGCGCGCGCCATGATGCGGCGCGTGGCCTCGATGCCGTCGACGTTCGGCATCACCAGATCCATCAGCACGATGTCGGGCCGCTGCGCCGTGCAGAAATCGACCGCCTGCTGGCCGTCCTGCGCGATCCACAGCACCTCGTAGTCGTGGCGTGCCGCGAGTGCGCGACGCAGCGCCTCGACGGCGAGCGGCATGTCGTTGACGATTCCGATTTTCATCCGTTTTGCCCGTAGGTTTAACCGTAAGCTTCGCCGATCAGATCACGCACCGCATCGAGCAGTGCTTCGTCATGAAAACTGCCTTTCGCCAGATAGTAGTCCGCGCCCGCATCCAGCCCGGCGCGGCGGTCCTCTTCGCGATCTTTGTACGAGACGATCATCACCGGCAGTGACTGCAACTGCGGATCGCGCTTGATCAGCGTGACCAGTTCGATGCCGTCCATACGCGGCATGTCGATGTCGGTGATCACGAGGTCGAAGCGCTCGCCGCGTACCGCGTTCCAGCCGTCCATGCCATCCACGGCGATCGTCACGTCGTAACCGCGCATGGCGAGCAGCTTGCGTTCGAGCTCGCGCACGGTCAGCGAATCGTCGACCACCAGCACGCGACGGCTGGTACGCTGAGCCGCGTGCGCGACGCCGTGCTGCGTATGCCGGAGATCACCGCCCGCCACGAGCCGTTCGACGGAGCGCAGCCAGTCGTCGACATCGGCGATCAGGACCGGATCGCCGTTCTCCATCAACGCGCCGGCGGTGATGTTGCGAATCTTGCCGAGGCGCGGATCGAGCGGCTGCACCACCAGCATCCGCTCGCCAAGAAAGCGGTCGACCACCACGCCGTAGGTTTGCGGGCCGTCGCCGATCACGATCATGCTGACGGCGTCGCTTTCGTCCGCGGGCGGCGCGGTGTCGAGAATCTGATGCGCGGTGACGACGCCGATACGCCGGCCGGAAAAAGCGATGTGCTGATGCCCTTCGAGCAATTCGATCTCGGCGCGGCTCACGTGCAGCGTGCGGTTCACATGCGCGAGCGGCACCGCGTACGGCTCGCCCGCGACTTCGATCAGCAGACTGCGGATCACCGAAAGCGTCAACGGCAACTGCAATTGCACGCGCGTGCCGAGACCGGCCTCATGCGTGATCCGCACCGTGCCGCGCACACGTTTGACGACGTCGTGCACCGCGTCGAGTCCGACGCCGCGGCCCGAGACGTCGGTCACCTGATCGCGCAGCGAGAACCCCGGCAGGAACAGGAATTCGAGCAACTCGGCTTCGGACAGGCGCGTGGCCGTTTCCTCGCTCGCGAGCTTCTTGCGCACGATCGAAGCACGCAGCGCGTCGAGATCGATGCCCGCGCCGTCGTCGGAAACGGTGATGAGCAGCGCGCCGGCCGTGTGACGCGCGTCGAGTGTGAGCGTGCCTTCCTCCGGCTTGCCGCGTGCGAGACGCACGGCGGGCGCTTCGATGCCGTGGTCGAGCGCGTTGCGCAGCATATGGCCGAGCGGCGCTTCGAGCAGATCGAGAATGTCGCGGTCCACCTGGGTGGATTCGCCGACCAACTGCCAGCGCACCTTCTTGCCGAGCGAACGCGCGACGTCGCGCACCATCCGCGCGAGGCCGCTCGTGCCGTCGCCGAATGGACGCATGCGGCATTGCAAAGCGGCGTCGTAGAGCTGTTGCGACAGATGCGTCGAGCGACGGTCGAAGCTCTCCAGATCGGCGAGACGCTCGGCCAGCAGATGCTGCGATTCGGCGGTGAGGCGGCGCACTTCTTCGAGCGCGGCCTGGACGCGCGGATCGAGCTTCAGATCGGCGAGCGTTTCGTGCAGTTGATCCAGCGCGCGGGTGCTGTCGCGTTGGACGCGTTTGACGCGCAGCATGGATTGCGCGAAGGGTTTCAGCCAGCGCGATTCGACTAGCGATTCGCCGGACAACGACAGCAGGCGGTCGAGGTTGTCGGCGCGCACGCGCAGCATGCGGCCGGATTCGGCCGTGATGTTGCTGGCGCTGTTCGCGCTGTTCGATGCGGACGGTTTTGCGGATGCGGCGTCTGGCGCATTCTGCTGCGTGGCCTCGGCGCGCAACGCGTCGGCTATCAGGTTGAACGCGGCGTCGGGGTCAGGGCGTGGGTCCGCGCTTGAGCTGACAGCAGGCGTGGGCGATGCTGCGGCTGCGCTCGGCGCGGGTTCGGACACCACTGCGGCAGGCGGAGTCACATCGCGCCGTATTACGGCCCCGTGCGGCAACACGTCAACCATACGCGCCTGCAACGAGGCCACGCACGCACCCACCGCATCGCGCGCCGATTCGTCCTCGTCATTGCCGATACGCGCGACGATATCCACGCCGCGCAGCAACTCGTCGATCCAGGCCGGGTCGAGCAACGCGCGCCCTTCCTGCGCGGCAACGAAGCAATCCTCCATGGCGTGCGCGAGTTCGACGCCGACCTGCACGCCGACAATGCGCGCCGCACCCTTCAACGAATGCGCGGCGCGCATGCAGGCCTCGAGCGCGGCGGCATCGCGCGGCGCGCGATCGAGCGTGAGCAGTCCGTCGTTCAGTACGCGCGCCTGTGTCCGCGCTTCTTCGCGGAACAGATCGATTAGCGACGGGCGGCGCGGCTCGTCGGTCATCCGAGACTCCGGTTCAAGGTGTCGAAGAGCG
The DNA here is from genome assembly GCF_046026435.1 of Paraburkholderia sp. RL17-381-BIF-C. Taxonomy (NCBI): domain Bacteria; kingdom Pseudomonadati; phylum Pseudomonadota; class Betaproteobacteria; order Burkholderiales; family Burkholderiaceae; genus Paraburkholderia; species Paraburkholderia sp. RL17-381-BIF-C. The sequence continues at coordinate 12,795 of NZ_JARESX010000081.1, forward strand.
CGTCGGCGTCTAGCAGGCCAACGCTCATGCCGCGCCACGGTGCGACGGCGCGCGTATGCGCGGCGGCCGCTTGCGAGAGCGTGGCGGGCGGCGGGCAAAAACTGGCCGCGGCGATGCGGTGCACGCCGTCGACCTGGTCGACGGGGAACACCGCGTGTTCTTCCGCGCGCGAAACCACCAGCAAACGCGGCAGATCGTGGCGAGCACGGTCGTCGCGCGCGGCGGTATCCGTTTCGAAACCGAGCAGGTGCGCGAGCGACAGGCACACCAGCAACTCGCCTCGCACATTCACCACGCCGAGCACCGCGCGATGCTGCCGATGCGGCAACGTGTGAATCGGCCGCGTCTGCACGATGCGTTTGAAGATCGGCGTGGGCAGCGCCAGCCATTCGTCGCCGATGCGAAACACGAGGAACGATTCGCTTGCGCCTTGCACATCGTGCTGCGCTTGCGCAGGCGCGCGAGCGTCATGCAGCGAGAGATCCACCTCGGGAATCGGCCGTTCCAGCAGTTTGGCTGCAGCGGCTTCGAACACCGGGCAATTCAGGCAGCGCACATGCTCGACGAGACGCTCGCACGACGAATCGCCGCGCACGCCGATGCGATTCCAGCAGTCGTCGAAGCTCACCGTCTGCGCGTCAGCCACGTTGCGCTCCCTGTGCGCGCGCCGCGCGCTGCATCAACAGGCGCGCGCCGTCGCGGTCGCCCTCGAGTTCGAGCGACGTCGCGAGATGCGCGAGCGCTTCCGCGTGCTGCGGATCGAGATACAGCGCCTTGCGATAGTGTCCGCGTGCGAGGTTCGCATCGCCGTTGGCATCGGCGAGAACGCCGAGCAGATAAAACGCGTCGGCGTGCGGAGCGTGGTGCTCCAGATAGGCATTGATTGCCGAAGCGGCTTGCGCGAGGCGGCCGGCGTCGGCGAGCGTGCGCGCGGCCTGCAACGTATTGCTTGCTGCGTGGGTCGTCGCGGCGCCCGGCGCCAACAGTGGGTTGTGTACCGGCGACGCAGCTATCGACAGCTTGCGAACGGGCGGCGCGATGCTGTCACGCGGCGCGAACTGCGTGGCGCCATGGAACGGCGTGCGCGCGCCCTGACCGGGCCACGCGAAAGGCTGCGCGGAAAACGCTTGCGATCGCGCGAGAGCGGGCATCTGTGAAGGCGTCATCGCGAGCGCGGCGGCGGTGGGGAGCGGCGCGGCGCGCCAGCCGTTCGACTGCGCTTCGTCGGGCGCGCCGCGATGAAATGCGAAGGCCAACGGGATCCTGGCGGACTGCATACCGTAGCGCATCAGCAGCCCGGTTTCCGCAGGGCCGACGAACAGCGTGCCGTTTTCGGCCAGCACGCTATTGAGCGCCTGCAACGCTTTCTGCTGCGCGTCGCGATCGAAGTAAATCAGGACATTGCGGCAGAACACGAAGTCGTAGACGCCAAGCGCCGACGCGTCGAGCTGCATCAGATTGGCGCGCGAGAAGCGCACCGCTTCCACGATGCGCGGCGCAAGACGCCAGCCGTCCTCGGTACGCGTGAAGTGCGCGTCGCGGAACGCAAACGCATTGCCGCGAAACGAATTGCGCCCGTACACGGCGCGCTGCGCGACGGCGAGCGAACGGTCGCTGATATCCATTGCGTCGATACGCAACTGCGTGGCGTCGATGCCCGCATCGAGCAGCGTCATCGCGATCGTGTACGGCTCCTCGCCGGTCGAGCAAGGCAAGCTCAGGATACGCAGCGGCAGTGCGCCGCCGCGTTCGGCAAGGCGCTCATGCGCGAGCCGCGCAAGCGCCTTGAACGCGTCGGCATCGCGGTAGAACCAGGTCTCCGGCACGACGACCGTTTCGATCAGCGATTGCAGCATGGCCGGCGAAGTTTGCGCGGCTTCCCAATAGTCGGTGAGCGTGGCTTCGGCGTGACCCTCCGCGTACCACGCGGCGGCGCGCTGATCGACAGCACGTTCGATCGCGCTATGACCGAGCGATGCCGCGTCGAGCCCCATGGTTCGATGCAGCAGTTCGGCGAAGCGTCGATAAAGCGGCGCGTTGTCGTGATGCGCGTTCATGCGTGCGCCTCGGGAAACAGGAGCGCCTTGACGTGGTCGGGCAGCAGATGCTCGACGCGGATCCACTGCACGAGGCCGCCCGCATCGCTCGCGACCGGGCCGAGATAGCGCGCGTGCGGCATGTCGAGGCCGGCATGCTGAAATGCCGCCACGTCGAGGCGAATGGTGCGCGTCGCGCCTTCCAGCAGCAGCGCGAGCAGACGCGTCGTGCCCGCATGCGGATAGCGCACCAGCACCACGCGCGTGGACATGAGTTGTGCTGCGGGGCGGCCGAGCGCGAGCGCCGGCAGATCGATCAGCGGCAGCGGTGAGCCTTCGTGATCGAGTACGCCTGCTACCCATGAGGGCGCGCCGGGTATCGTCTTGGGCGGCGACTGCGGCGTGAGCGGCATGAGACGCTCCACCTGCGTTGCGTCGATCACGTACCGTTCGCTATCGAGCGTGAAGAGGACGAAGAGCATCGGCATGTGCGTGGGCGATGGATAGGCGTGCGGGGCCGGTTTCGAGCTGCGCGCCGTGGCGCGTCAGACCGTCACCTTGAAGCGCGACACACCCGTGCGCAGACTATTGGCGACGTGCGTCAGATCGTCGATCGCCTGGGTCGACTGGCGCAGCGATTCCGCTGTCTGTTGCGCGGCCTCCGAAAGTTGCGTCAGTGCCTGAGTGATCTGCTCGGCGCCGGTGGCCTGCGTTTGCATGCCTTCGTTCACCATCGAGAAACGCGGCGCGAGTTGCTGCACCTGCTGGATGATCTCCGTGAGATGGCCGCCGACGTTCTGCACGTCGAGCATGCCGCGGCGCACTTCTTCGGAGAACTTGTCCATGCCCATCACGCCCGCGGCGACCGCCGACTGGATCTCCTTGACCATCTGTTCGATGTCGTAGGTCGCCACGGCGGTCTGGTCGGCGAGGCGGCGGATTTCCGTGGCGACGACCGCGAAACCGCGACCGTATTCGCCGGCCTTTTCCGCTTCGATCGCGGCGTTCAGCGAGAGCAGGTTGGTCTGGTCCGCGACCTTTGTGATGGTGGCGACGACCTGGTTGATGTTGCTGGCTTTCTCGTTGAGGATGGCGAGCTTCGCGTTGACGGAGCCGGCCGCTTCCATCACTAGGCGCATGGTTTCTTCCATGCGCGCGAGGCCGGCATGGCCGGTGCCCGCGAGCACCGCCGACTGGCCGGCCACTTCCGACACTTCGTTCATGGTGCGCAGCAGATCGCGCGAGGTCGCGAAGATTTCACGCGACGTGGCGCCGATTTCGGTCGTGGTGGCGGCGGTTTCGTTCGCGGTGGCTTGTTGTTCGCGCGAGGTCGCGGCGATTTCCGTCACCGACGTGGTGACCTGCACTGCCGACTTCTGCGCCTGGCCGACCAGCGCGGTGAGTTCGTCGGTCATGCGGTTAAAGCCCGCTTCGAGCGCGCCGATTTCGTCCGCGCGATTCAGTTGCAGGCGTTGGGTCAGGTCGCCCGTGCGCATGACGTCGACGACTTGCAGCACCTTGGCCATCGGCATGGTGACGGCGCGCAGCAGCCAGTAGCCCGCCAGCGCGGCGACGACGGCGGCGGTGAGCAGCATGACGAGCAGCACGATGCGCGTCGTCTCGACCGAACTGCGGATGCTGTCTGCGGCCTGGTCCGCGTAGCCTTTGTTGTTCTCGACGAGCTTGCGCACGGAGAGCCGGCCGGTTTCCCAGAGCGGTGTGAGTTGCGTATTAAAAATGCGCGCGGCGTTCTCTTTCGAAGACGGCAACGCGTCCAGCACCGACGCCTGGATCGGCAGGTACTGCGCCTGTTGCTGACGGAAGTCGTTGAAGAGGTCGCGATCGACGTCGCGGAAGATCGTCGCGCCGTAATCGCTGATGAGCTTCTGGAGCGTTTGCTGGGTCTCCTGCAAACGGGCTGTGTCGCGCTTCACGGTGTCCGGGTCCGCGTCGACATAGATGAGGCGCTGCGTGACGCTGTAGTTCTCGAACCACGCCGCGCGCATTGCGGTCGCGTAGTAAAGGCCGGGCATCGAGTCCTGCTGCTGGCTCTTCGCATCGCGGTCGATGCCGCCGAGCTGCTGGAAGGTGACGATTGCCATTGCCAGCATCACGATCAGCACGATCCCGAAGCTGCACAGAATCCGTTGCCGGATGGTCCATTGTTTCACGCGAACGCCCCTTACTTTTGGCTTTGTCTCGACCGGTGTTGTCGACGTGGTCTGTCCTGAATCGACGGGTCGGAAAGCTTTACGGGTCGTCAGATTTACCCGACGGCTTATGTGGCGAATTTTACATTGATCGGGCGAATGCCAGGCGAACAAAGGAACTGGAGGCCGGTTCGCGACGAGCGCCGGTTAGTGCGTTACATGAGTAATGTCCCGTTACCACTTGCAGCATCTATTTCCGCGTGCGCCAGCCACAATCGGTTCCATGCCTGAACGGCGGGGAGTCAAACATGAAAAAGATCGCAGTGGCGTTGTTGATGGTGGGAAGTCTGAGCGTAGCCGGGCAAGCATCGGCGCACGGCAATGGTGGCGACGTGGTGGGTGCGTTGATTGGTGGCGCCGTGCTGGGGGCCGTAGTGACCTCCGCGCTGAATCCGGCGCCCGTGGTGGCTTACCAGCAGCCCGTATACGCGCAGCCGGCGTATCAGCCCGCGCCCGTGTACGCCCAGGCGCCGCCGGGATACTGCTATGACCAGTACCAGCGTGCCTATGTGGCGTGCGGTGCGCCGCCGCCGCCCGCGCAGTATGGATATCCGCAACCGCAACCGGGTTGGTGATTGCGCAGCGCGCGCATGCTGTGCGCGTCACAGTAAAAAAGGCCGTCGCTCTATGCGACGGCCTTTCATTTCATTGCGCCGATTAGTGCTTGTGATGCAGCCACTCCGCGTAGTGCGTGTCCAGCCAGCGCTCGAGTTTTTGCGGCTTTGTCTTCTGGTGGTAGCGCGACGCGGCCCAGATTGCCACGCCGACCAGCAGCATCACGGTAGGCCCCAGCAAATAAGCTATCAGTGATTCAGACATGGGAGCCTCCGTATCGGGTTGCGTGCAACCTTCAGTGTAGGCGATCAAACGCGGGAAAAAAGGACCGCGTGATTCAATCGTGGCGCACGCTTGTTGGTGTGGGATTTCTCCCTTTCGAAACCTGGCGTGAAATTGAATTTCTCAATTACGGCAATGAGTTACCGCTGACGTGAGTGGTGCTGTGTACCAAATGACGACTTGTTGTGACAGCCGGCGGAACGGCACCAGGATTGTTGCAGGGCCTTTCAGGGCGAGGCGGTCATGGCGTCGCGGACGCCCTTGATCTGCTCGTCGACGAAGTCTGCCCAACGCTGCATGATTCGGCGCTGATCCGCGGCGTTTTCCGCATTCGTGCCTGGCTTCATGCGCTCGGGCACTTCGCCCGTAGTCTGGTCGAGCGCGTCCGCGTGCTCCGTCATCTCGCGCAGGTGTGCCGCCGCAGTGCGCCGGAAGTCATGCAGGACGAAATGCTCCACGTCGAGACCAAGCGCCTTCACTGCCTGGTTCAACGTACTCTTGGCGATGGGGCGGTCGTCGCCCCTGACGCTCGGGAATACGAAGTTTCGGCTGGCTTTCGCGTGTTGAAGCTCGCGCAGCATGGAAACCGCCTGATGCGAAAGAGGCACACGCTGATCGCGGTCTTTTTTCAGGCGCGCGGCGGGGATCGTCCATAACGCTTTGTCCAGATTGAATTCGGGCCACGTCGATTCGACCAGGTCCGATTTGCGCGCCATGGTCAGCACCAGCAGATGCAGCGCCAGCTTCAGGGGCCGGCGGATGCTCGACGCGTCGATCGAGCGAAACATGGCGCCGATTTCGTCGCCCGAGAGCACGCGGTTGCGGGTGTCGAAGGTGGCGATGGAGCGCGCCGGAACGACCTCGGCCGGGTTGCTGACCGCGAGTTGCCGCGCAATCAGATACTCATAGAGACGTTTGATCACATTGCGCGTATGCAGCGCCATTTTTGGCGAACCGCGGCTTTTGATTCTGTCGCATATCGCGACGATATCGGCGGCAGTGACGGCTTTGATCGGCATGTGGCCGATGGCGGGCAGGACGTCCTTGTCGAGCGCGCGCCGCGTGGTGCGGCGATACTCCTCCGACTTGCCCGCCATTTCCGTCGCCAGATAAAGCTCGGCGGCCTCGCGCAGGACGTCCGCCTTGCTTTCCGCGCCGCGATCGCGCCGCGCTGTGGCGACCGGCGAAATGCCTTGAGCAACCATCTCCGCATACTTTTGAGCTTTCGCTCGCGCGACGCGCAGGGAGATCATCCGGTAATCGCCGATCGTGGCGAGCGGCTGGCGCTTGCCGTTTAGCGAATAGCGGAAGCGCCAGACCTTGGTGCCGGTCGTCATGACTTCGATGACGAGACCGTTGCCGTCCGCGACGCAATAACGGGTGGCGCGCGGTTCGAGCGCGCGGATCTGGGCTTCGGTGAGGGGAACGGCTAGACGGGGCATGCGCGGATCGTTGGAACACGGACAGCGGCGATTTTAAACCTATGCCGGCTGTGTACCAAAGAATTTGCTGTTTTTGGGTCAACGAAGGGAGTTTATACGTCCGCGATGGCTCGCTCTCGGTGCCACGGAAAGTCTTTCAGGTCGGCTTTCTTGAGCGAATAAGCAATTCGCGTTCACTTGCCGATACAGAATCTGCTAAAAATCACTCCGAGCAGATCATCCGAACTGAATTCGCCGGTGATCGAATTCAACTGGTCTTGGGCGAGGCGTAGTTCTTCAGCGAACAGATCAAGCGCCTGCGAGTTTTGATCCGCATGCGCGGCGGCGGTCGCGAGATGCTCTTCGGCGGCGCGCAGTGCAATCAGATGACGCTCGCGCGCCAGGTACACGCTTTCCGCGCCCGCTTGCCAGCCGGCGATTCGCAGTAACTCGTCGCGCAACAGCGCCACGCCGTCGCCTTGTTTGGCCGAGAGCCGCACTTCGCTCAGTTCGAGTTCGGCGTCGAGTGTTTGCGCTGCTGGCGCGAGGCCCGTCAGGTCAGTTTTGTTCAATACGCGTACCACTGGCACCCCGACCGGAAAGCGTCCGGCGATCACCTCGTCTTCGGCTGTCATGCCGGTGCGTGCATCGAGAAGATGCAGCACGACATCCGCACGCTCGATCTCATTCCAGGTACGCGCAATGCCGATTTTTTCGACTTCGTCCTCGGTATCGCGCAGGCCGGCCGTATCGATCACGTGCAGCGGAATGCCTTCGATCTGAATGGTCTGCGCGACCTTGTCCCGCGTCGTGCCGGCGATCGGCGTGACGATGGCCAGCTCCGCGCCCGCCAGCGCATTCAGCAGCGACGATTTGCCGACGTTCGGCTGCCCGGCCAGCACCACTGAGAGGCCTTCGCGCAACAACGCGCCTTGCCGCGCCTCGCTCAGCACGTGGGCGAGGCGCTCGCGAATCCGCGCGAGCTTGCCGCGGGCGTCGGCGGCTTCGAGGAAGTCGATCTCTTCCTCGGGGAAGTCGAGCGTCGCTTCGACGAGCATGCGCAGCGTGATCACGTCTTCCACCAGCGCGTGAATGTCGCGCGAAAACGCGCCGTCGAGCGAGCGGCCCGCTGAGCGCGCGGCGGCCTCGGTGCTGGCCTCGATCAGGTCGGCGACCGCTTCGGCTTGCGCCAGATCCAGCTTGTCGTTGAGGAACGCGCGGCGCGTGAATTCACCCGGTTCGGCGAGACGCAGACCGAACGCGCGGCCGGCGTCGATGCAACGTTGCAGCACGAGTTGCAGTACCACCGGACCGCCGTGTCCCTGCAGTTCGAGCACATGCTCGCCGGTGTAGGAATGCGGCGCCGGGAAGTACAGCGCGATACCACGGTCGAGCGCGTTGCCGCTCGCGTCGAGGAACGGGACGTAGCTGGCGTGGCGGGCCGCGAGCGTCTGACCGGTGAGCGCCTGCATGAGCGGCTGGGCCGCCGCCTCGCCCGCTCGTCCGAACGAGATCCGCACCACGCCGATCCCTCCCCGGCCGGGCGCGGTGGCAATGGCGACGATCGGATCGGAATCGGTGGTGAGCATAGAAGCGTGGCAGAAAAACAGAGAGGAGGGCGGGGTGCCGGCGGTCAACGCGGCGCGAGGCATTGTAACGCGGCGGTGTGTGAAGGCTGACCGACGGCGCGGCGGAGCCGTCGCTTTGACGACTCGGAGCTGATTTCGGATTTATCTCACAAAAGCTAAATTGTGCCTCGATTTTTTGAGAATACCTGTAACTTCACGAGATGACCCTGTGCCCATCAGACTGTAGAAAAGAGCAAAAACGCACAATTTTTTAAAATCGCGGCACATCACGGCTGGCGCTGGCCAAAGCTAAAAAAATGAGAGATTTTCGATAATTGCTAGCCTGGTTGGTTGAGAGCCAATGGCTCGGCCGCTTGCACAATCCGATGCATGACGACCAACCCATTGAAAGCCGCATTTGCCGAACGACTCAGCCGCTCGATGAAGCGGCGCAATATTTCCAACGGGGCCGAGCTCTGCACAAAATTCAATCTCCTCCACACTGGCGCAGATGTGACGGATCAGGCCATCTACAAATGGCTCAATGGAACGACGATGCCACGCGCGGCCAACCTGCGCACGTTAGCTAAATTGCTAGACGTGGATAAGCATTGGCTGGCCTACGGACTGTCGAAGGGTACGAAGGCCAAGCCGCTCGCGCCCGGCGAGAACTATCCGCTTTCGGCCGAGACGATCAAATGGGAGCCGCAAAAGGGTGCGCTGGTTTTGACGATAAACCTCGAAGACCGTGCCGGATTCCAGGAGGTGACTGTCCGCCTTACTAGCCAGAATGGCGAGGAAAGTTAGTGAGGGTGGGGCCTGCAGGCCTTTCCTTTGATCGCTGATGCATTCGGCGCTCAACGGCTTCGTACCGACTGGTCTCGGTAGTACCAGATCGTGTCGACCTAACATCCGGACGATCCGGACGACTGCGCCGCCTGCCGGACTGCCTGTCGGTTAACGCCACAAGCAAGTCGGATTTATCTCAATTAGGCTAGGATTGCTACCGCGTTTCTTGCGGAAAAATAGGACGCCGCCGAACCTTAAGGCCACGAGCGGCCCACCGCACAACGAAAAACAACAAAAAATGACAACTTCGGCAGACGCGTTGTTCGGCGGCGCCTGCAAGCTAAATGTATCTCAAATAAGCTATAACGAAGCCTGGCTGGTTGTCAACTGGTTGAACGTTGAATTGCACAATCCGGCCCATGCCGACCAACAAAGAAAAAGCCGCCTTCGCCAAACGGTTGAAGGACCTGCTAGAGCCGCTGAAAATTCGCGGCGGGACCAAACTCGCCGAGCAATTCAATCTCCGCTACCGGGGTGAACGTGAGGTTACGCCGCAAACCGCTCACAAGTGGTTATCCGGTACGACGATCCCGAAGCCGGACAAGTTGCGCACGTTGGCCGAATGGCTGAACGTCAAGGAGCATTGGCTTCACTACGGACCGCCACCGGGCACGAATGCGAGGCCGTTGGCGCGCGGTGAAAAATATCCGCCGACGCCGGAGACGATCGAACTTGCTTCGAAGATTCAGTCGCTGACGCCGAAAGACCGCTTTCTGGTCGAAGAGATGATCGTGCGCTTTTACGGTGAGGATGCGGAAGGAGAGTAACGACCGCGTCGTCGTTTAAGCGCGTTTAACCTGACCATAAAAAATGCCGCCCGGTTTGCACCGGGCGGCATTTTCTTTCGCTGCTTCGTTGCCGGCCAGACGCGGCTTGCATCAGCCTGCGCTAGCGGGCGTTGCCGCCCGCCTCAGCCGCGAAATCAGGCGGCTTTGGTTTTCGCCTGGCCCATCATTCGCGTGATGTAGTACTGCTGCGCGATCGACAGCACGTTGTTCACGACGTAGTACAGCACCAGGCCGGCCGGGAAGAAGAAGAACATGACCGAGAACGCGATCGGCATGAACATCATCATCTTGGCTTGAACCGGGTCCGGCGGCGTCGGGTTCAGCTTGGTTTGCAGGAACATCGAGACGGCCATCAGCACCGGCAGAATGAAGAACGGATCCTGTTGCGACAGATCGTGAATCCAGAGAATCCACGGCGCGCCGCGCATTTCCACCGACGATAGCAGCACCCAGTACAGCGAGATGAACACCGGAATCTGAATGACGACCGGCAGACAGCCGCCGAACGGATTGACCTTCTCGGTCTTGTACAGCTCCATCAGCGCGGCGTTCATCTTCTGCGGATCGCCTTTGAAGCGTTCACGCAGTGCTTGCATGCGCGGCGTGATCGCCTTCATGCGCGCCATCGACTTGTAGCTCGCGGCCGACAGCGGGAAGAACACAGCCTTGATCAGCAGCGTGAGCAGCACGATCGACCAGCCCCAGTTGCCGACATAGCTGTGGATCTTCTCGAGCAGCCAGAACAGCGGCTTCGCGATGATCGTCACCCAGCCGTAGTCCTTCACCAGTTCCAGACCCGGCGCAATGCCTTCGAGCATGCGCTCTTCTTCCGGACCGGCGAACAGCTTGGCCGACACGTCGACCGTTTGGCCCGGGGCAATCGTCGCGACCGGTTCCTTCACGCCGACGCGGTACAGCGCCGGATCGATCTTCTCGACGTAGATGTCGCGTTTCGCACCTTGCTGCGGAATCCAGGCCGACGCAAAGTAATGCTGAACCATCGCGATCCAGCCGTTGTCGGCCGAAGTCGCGTAATCCTGCTTGTTCTTGTCGATGTCGCCGAACGTCATCTTCTGGAAGTGATGCTGGTCGGTGTAGACAGCCGGCCCGATGAACGTGTGCGAGAAGCGCGGCGTTTCCACCGGCTGGTCGTCACGCACCAGTTCCATATAGACGGACGGGCTCACCGGCGTGGTGCCGACGTTCTGGATCTTCGTGTCGACGCCGATCACATAGCTGCCACGCGTGAACGTGTAGGTCTTGATGACCTTCACGCCGCCCTTCACCGGCGACTCGAAGCTGAGCTGGAACGACTTGGCGTCGCCCGTCAGGACGTGCGGCTGGTTCGGCAACGGCGTGTAGATGTCGTTGTGATTCGGGAAATCGCCGCCGAGCAGGCCCGTGCGCGCCAGATACGTATGGTTCGCGGTGCGGTCGAACAGCGTGATGACGAGATCCGGCTGCTTGCCGTTGCCTTGCTTGACCAGCGACAGCTTCGACAGCGTGCCGCCGCGAGTGTCGATTTCGCCGCTATAGACGTCGGTGTTGAACTTGATCAGTTGCGATTGCGTGGCCGCCGGCGCGTTGCCCGGAGCGGCTGCGTTCGTGGCCGGCAGATCGGCGGGCTGGGTTCCCGGCGTCGTGGTTCCCGGTGCGGCGCTACCGACGGTCTTGGTCGGCGTGGCGCTCGGGAAGAACATCGACGGGCGTCCGTGGTCGCGTTGCCAGTTGTCGAACAGCATGACCGCTGACATGAAAAAGATGACCCATAGGACGGTGCGTTTGATATCCATGCGTTGTCTCAGTGTCGATGGAACGGCGCGTCAGCGCTTTTCAGAAGTGGGAGGCGGGACGAGATCGATGCCGCCCGCGGAAAACGGGTGGCAGCGGCAAATACGCCTGGCGGCGAGATAAGTCCCGCGCGCGGCGCCATGATACTGGATTGCTTCGCGCGCGTAATCAGAGCAGGAAGGGTAAAAACGGCACCGGTTGCCGAGCATTGGGCTCACGGCAACCTTGTAGAAACGCAGTAAAGCGAAAAGTACCGTTTGCATGGCTGGTGCGGCCGGACGGCGCCGCGCAACGTGGAGTACCGGGCGACGCCCGCGCAGCACGGCCGCCGGAGCGGCCTGAACTGCAAAGCGGGCGGTCACTTGAGCGTCATTCCGTCTTGGGCGCTTCCGCGGGCGGCGCCTCGCGACGGGTCACTTCGCGCGCTGCCTTGTCGAGCAGCGCCTCGATTTCGCTGCGGCACAGCGCCCTCAACGGCGGCGACGAAGCGCTCGGCAAAGCCTTCTTGTCGAAGCGCGTGTGCAAACGCAGCAGCACATCCCAACCGCCGAATTCCGCGCGACGCAGCCGGAAGGCTTCACGCGCGATTCGACGTACCAGATTACGCGTGGCCGCGCGCGGCGCATACTTCTTGCCGATCACGAGGCCTAAGCGAGCTTCGTTGCCGGTGGGCCGGCCGTACACCACGAAGTGCGCAGTGCGGCGCCACGGGCGCAAACGAAAAACGGATGAAAATTCATCCGTTTTCAGCAGCCTTGCGGCTTTGGGGAAGGCGGCTTGCGCTCGCAACGGAACCGAGCCCAGTTGCTGCGCTTCAGCCGTTCCCGCGTCACCGCGGGCTTCACTACCCGGCATAAGCGTCGCGTGCAACGCCTGCCTTAGATGGCGAGGCGCTTGCGGCCCTTCGCGCGACGTGCGTTGATGACCTTGCGGCCACCTGCGGTCTTCATGCGAACGCGGAAGCCGTGGGTGCGCTTGCGACGGGTAACGGAAGGTTGGTAAGTACGTTTCATGTTGCTCTCACTTGATCGAAAAATAACCGCGCGATCATCGCTGAAAGCGCAATGGCCGGAGGTTTACTGAATTGGTTTTCGCGGAACCCGCTATTTAAACCGGTTTTTCGTTGACCGTCAATAGTTTAGCCTGGTTCGGCCGTTCCCCGCGAGCAGTTCGCCAGGTGATCCGTCCCTGTGGATAACTCCCTTGTGGGTCCGATTTGGCGTTAGAATCTCGCCTTACTTCCCAAAAATCCTGCACGCCGCTCCGGCTCGCTTGCCCCGCAAACCCTTGTGGCACAAGCGCCTGGAGCCATTGCGCCTGGTTAGTCTGGCTGCTCAGGGCCTTGTTGCGTGCGCGCGACGGGGGCAGCGGCAACCGCCGTGCACACCATAACGACAGCAACTCGATGAACGATTTCTGGCAACACTGTTCCGCATTGCTGGAGCGTGAGCTGACGCCCCAGCAGTACGTGACGTGGATCAAACCGTTGGCCCCGGTCGCCTTCGACGCCGCTGCGAACACGCTTAGCATCGCCGCGCCGAACCGTTTCAAGCTCGACTGGGTCAAGAGCCAGTTCTCCGGCCGCATCGCGGATATGGCCCGCGATTTCTGGCAGGCTCCCGTCGACGTCCAATTCGTGCTCGACCCGAAAGCCGGCATGCGCGCCCCTGTGGCAGCCGCGCCGGCAACGGCGCCGGTGCGTCCGGCTTCCGCGCCCAGTTCGATGGGCGGTAGCGCTGGCAACGGCGCTGCGGTGGACGCAGCCGTCGGCGCCGTGCAAGCGGCGCAGGCCGCGCGCACCGGTGGGGCGAACGGCGCGAACAACGCGATGGCCAATCTCAACGCGAATGCCCGCGCCGCAGCCGAGCAAAACGCGAACGCGCGCGCCGCGGCCGCAGAAGATTCCGCCGACCTCGATCTGCCCAGCCTCGACGCGAACGAAGCCGCGGCCGCCCGTCGCACGTGGCGTCCGGGTCAAAGCGCCGGCTCGAACGGCAACGGCGAGACCGACTCGATGTACGAGCGCTCCAAGCTGAATCCGGTGCTGACCTTCGACAACTTCGTGACCGGTAAGGCCAACCAGCTGGCGCGCGCCGCGGCGATTCAGGTCGCGGACAATCCCGGCATCTCCTACAACCCGCTGTTCCTGTATGGCGGCGTGGGTCTGGGCAAGACTCACTTGATCCACGCAATCGGCAACCAGCTTCTAATGGACAAAGCCGGCGCGCGGATCCGCTACATCCACGCGGAACAGTATGTGTCCGACGTGGTGAAGGCCTACCAGCGCAAGGCGTTCGACGATTTCAAGCGCTATTACCACTCGCTCGACCTGCTGCTGATCGACGATATTCAGTTCTTCTCCGGCAAGTCGCGCACGCAAGAGGAATTCTTCTACGCGTTCGAGGCGCTGGTCGCGAACAAAGCGCAGGTGATCATCACCAGCGACACGTATCCGAAGGAAATTTCGGGTATCGACGACCGTCTGATCTCGCGCTTCGACTCCGGCCTGACCGTGGCGATCGAGCCGCCCGAGCTGGAAATGCGCGTCGCGATTCTGATGCGCAAGGCGCAATCCGAGTTCGTGAGCCTGAATGAGGACGTCGCGTTCTTCGTCGCGAAACACTTGCGTTCGAACGTGCGTGAGCTCGAAGGCGCGCTGCGCAAGATCCTCGCGTATTCGAAGTTCCACGGCCGCGAAATCACCATCGAGGTGACGAAAGAAGCGCTGAAAGACCTGCTGACGGTGCAGAACCGGCAGATTTCGGTGGAAAACATCCAGAAGACCACGGCTGATTTCTACAGCATCAAGGTCGCGGACATGTATTCGAAGAAGCGTCCCGCGAACATCGCGCGGCCGCGGCAGATCGCCATGTATCTGGCGAAAGAGCTGACCCAGAAGAGCTTGCCGGAGATCGGCGAACTGTTCGGCGGGCGCGACCACACCACGGTGCTGCACGCGGTGCGCAAAATTGCCGATGAGCGCAGCAAGGACGCGCAACTGAACCACGAACTGCACGTGCTGGAGCAGACGCTGAAGGGCTGAGCGGGCTGTCTGGAAAAAACGACCTGTTTATTTCTGAAGTCGCCCCCATTTTAGTGAGGCGGTTCCGTTTTCAGGCACAATACAGGTTTAACCGCCCGGCGGCCGCGGGCGGATTTCACGCCGTGACAGGCGCTGCGTGGCGCCGGCGGGGAGCCACGGCTGCGCGCGGGAACGCTGTCCTGGCAAGGCGCGCAGGCCGTTATATCAACGAAGGAACTCTATGCAACTGGTCAAGACCGAACGCGATAACCTCCTCAGGCCGCTGCAAACTGTGAGCGGCATCGTCGAACGCCGCCATACGTTGCCGATCCTCGCCAATTTGCTGATTACCAAGAACGGCCCGGACGTGTCGTTCCTGTCGACCGACCTCGAGTTGCAGATCACCACGCGTGCCGATTTCGGCGTGGGCGGCGATTCGGTGGCGACCACGGTGGCAGCGAGAAAGCTCCTCGACATTCTGCGTGCCATGCCCGACGGGCAGGTCACGCTCACGCTGAATGACAAGCGTTTGACCGTGCAATCCGGCAAGAGCCGCTTTGCGCTGCAAACGCTTGCCGCGGACGAATTCCCGACGGTCGCGCAAGCTAAAGACTACGGCGCGAACCTCGTGGTTCCGCAGAAGACGTTCCGCCAGTTGCTCGGCATGGTCCATTTTTCGATGGCCCAGCAGGATATCCGCTACTACCTGAACGGCATGCTGCTGGTGGTGGACGGCGACCAGCTGATGGCGGTCGCAACCGACGGTCACCGTCTGGCGTTCTCGTCCATGAAGATCGAAGGCTCGTTCCAGCGTCAGGAAGTGATCATTCCGCGCAAGACGATTCTGGAACTCCAGCGTCTCTTGGAAGACATCGACGACACGCTGAAGATCGACATCGCGCAGACGCAGGTCAAGTTCACGTTCGGCCAGGTCGAACTGGTGTCGAAGCTGGTGGAAGGCAAATTCCCCGACTTCCAGCGCGTGATTCCGAAGTCGCACAAGAATCAGTTCGTGATCGGCCGTGAAGAACTGCAGCGCTCGCTGCAACGCGCCGCGATTCTGACCTCGGACAAGTTCAAGGGCGTGCGCTGCATCATCGAGCCGGGCCAGTTGAAGATCATGTCGACCAACGCCGATCAGGAAGAGGCGCAGGAAGAACTGGAAATCGCATACGACGGCGACAGCGTCGATATCGGGTTCAACGTCACGTATCTGCTCGACGTGCTCGCGAACCTGAAGGTCGACACGTTGCAAGTGAGCCTGGGCGACGCCAGCTCCAGCGCGTTGATCACGATTCCCGAGAACGACGAATTCAAATACGTCGTCATGCCGATGCGCATCTAACGCGTCCAACACCAAAGAACACACCAAGGGGCGCAGCGCCCCTTTGGCGTTTTTATGGTGATTTGAAAAGTCCCGAGCAGCAACCTTGCAGCAACGCAGAACCGGAAAAAATCCATGACTGAAACGAACAATTCGCAACCCGACAACAGCTACGGCGCATCCTCGATTCAGATCCTCGAAGGTCTGGAGGCGGTGCGCAAGCGGCCCGGGATGTACATCGGGGATACATCGGACGGGACCGGTCTGCATCACCTCGTATTCGAAGTGCTGGACAACTCCATCGACGAAGCGTTGGCGGGGCATTGCAACGACATCCAGGTGATCATTCACGCGGATAACTCCATTTCCATCACTGACAACGGCCGCGGCGTGCCGACCGGTCTGAAGATGGACGACAAGCACGATCCGAAGCGCAGCGCCGCTGAAATCGTGATGACCGAGTTGCACGCCGGCGGCAAATTCGACCAGAACAGCTACAAGGTGTCCGGCGGCCTGCACGGCGTGGGCGTGTCGTGCGTGAACGCGCTGTCGGCGTGGCTGCGTTTGACCATTCGCCGCGACGGCAAGAAGCACTTCATGGAATTCCATCGTGGCGTGCCGCAGAACCGCATTATCGAAGAGATCGACGGCGTGGCTGTTTCGCCGATTCAGGTTACCGGCGAAACCGAGAACCGCGGCACCGAAGTGCACTTCCTCGCCGACGAGACGATTTTCGGCAACATCGAATATCACTACGACATTCTGGCCAAGCGGATTCGCGAACTGTCGTTCCTGAATAACGGCGTGCGAATCAAGCTGACCGACCAGCGCACCGGCAAGGAAGAAGATTTCGCGTTCGTGGGCGGCGTGAAGGGCTTTGTCGAGTACATCAACAAGAACAAGTCCGTGCTGCACCCGAACATTTTCCACATCAGCGGCGAGAAAGACGGTGTGGGCGTGGAAGTGGCGATGCAGTGGAACGACAGCTACAACGAAAACGTGCTGTGCTTCACGAACAACATTCCGCAGCGTGATGGCGGCACGCACTTGACCGGTTTGCGTGCGGCGATGACGCGCGTGTTGAACAAGTACATCAACGATCACGAAGTCGCGAAGAAGGCGAAGGTTGAGACTTCGGGCGACGATATGCGTGAAGGGTTGTCGTGCGTGTTGTCGGTGAAGGTGCCGGAGCCGAAGTTCAGCGCGCAGACGAAGGACAAGCTGGTGTCGTCGGAAGTGCGCGCGCCGGTGGAGGATGTGGTCGCGAAGGCGCTCGAAGAGTTTCTGCTCGAGACGCCGAATGACGCGAAGATTATTTGCAGCAAGATTGTGGATGCGGCGCGCGCGCGGGATGCGGCTCGGAAGGCGCGTGAGATGACGCGTCGCAAGGGTGTGCTCGACGGCGTGGGTCTGCCTGGGAAGCTGGCGGATTGCCAGGAGAAGGATCCGGCGAAGTCCGAGATTTATATCGTCGAGGGTGACTCGGCAGGCGGGTCGGCGAAGCAGGGTCGGGATCGGAAGTTTCAGGC
>NZ_JARESX010000082.1:0-29796 GCF_046026435.1 Paraburkholderia sp. RL17-381-BIF-C
CGGCGGGGGGGGCGGCGGCCGGGGGGGGGGGGGGGGGCGGGGGTGGGGGGGGGGGGACGGGGGGGTTTTTTTTTTTGGCAAAACCCCCCCCCCGCGCCCCCCCCCCCGCCGGCCCCCCCCCACGCCTTTTGCTTTGCGTGGAACGCCGCTCAGTGCTGTTCGAAACGCTCGTAGCGCTTTTCGGTGGAGCGTTCTTCACCGCTCACCTCGGTCACGCGCGCCGCCGGCGGCCCGTGACGCAGCCACGACAACATGCGGTCGACCTGGTTGGCCGAGCCCTGCAACATGGCTTCGACGGAACCGTCGTCGAGATTCGCCACCCATCCTTTGATTCCAAGCGCGTGGGCCTGCCGCACGGTCGCGTGGCGAAAGCCGACGCCCTGCACGGTGCCGCGTACGCGCACATAATAAGTTTCGATCCGCTGATCCAGATCCGGGGCCATGCCGTCTTCTCCTCTGTCAACCGGAGTGAGCGCTTCAGCTGCCATGCAAAGCACTGACTCCGATCCGATGCACACGTTCTTTCAAGCCGGCATTCTAGTCGCGTCGCGGCGAGCTTGCTCGGCAATGCGCGCGTCCCGCCGACCCGTTTGAGGCCGTTCGCGCGACATGCAACACGCGCGCCACGTACAATCCGTCGACTGTCACGCAGGAAATGGAAACAGAATGACCGAACAGAATCGCGATCTCGTGCTCGTGACCGGCGCCTCCGGCTTCGTTGGCTCGTCGGTGGCGCGCATCGCGCAACAGAAAGGTTTCAAGGTGCGCGTGCTGGTGCGCGCGACCAGTCCGCGTCAGAACGTCGAGTCGCTGGACGCGGAAATCGTGGTGGGCGACATGCGCGACGAAGCGTCGATGCGCAACGCACTGCGCGGCGTGCGCTATCTGCTGCATGTGGCCGCCGACTATCGCCTATGGGCGCCGGACCCGAGCGAGATCGAGCGCTCGAACCTGGAAGGCACCGAGGCGACCATGCGCGCGGCGCTGAAGGAAGGCGTCGAGCGGATTGTCTACACGAGCAGTGTGGCGACGCTGAAAGTGACCAGTTCCGGCCAGTCCGCCGATGAAACCTCGCCGCTCAAAGCCGACCAGGCTATCGGCGTCTACAAGCGCAGCAAGGTGCTCGCCGAACGCGCGGTGGAACGAATGATCGCCGAAGACGGTTTGCCCGCGGTGATCGTCAATCCGTCCACGCCGATCGGTCCGCGCGACGTCAAACCGACGCCGACCGGACGCATCATCGTGGAAGCGGCGCTCGGCAAGATTCCCGCGTTCGTCGACACAGGACTTAACCTCGTCCACGTGGACGATGTCGCGGCCGGCCATTTCCTCGCGCTCGAACGCGGCAAGATCGGCGAGCGCTATATTCTCGGCGGCGAAAATCTGCCCCTTCAACAGATGCTCGCGGATATCGCGGCGCTGACCGGCCGCAAGGCGCCGACGCTCAGCCTGCCGCGCTGGCCGCTTTATCCGCTGGCCATGGGCGCGGAGGCAGTCGCCAAGATCACGAAACGCGAACCGTTCGTGACCGTCGACGGCTTGAAAATGTCGAAGAACAAGATGTATTTCACATCGGCGAAAGCGGAGCGCGAACTCGGCTACCGTGCCCGGCCCTATCGCGAGGGTCTGAGCGATGCCCTCGACTGGTTCCGGCAAGCCGGCTATCTGAAGGCCTGAGTGTGCCTGAACACGCGGCCCGCGCCGGGCCATCCGGCGCGGTCGCAAGCATTTTGTTACAACGTCACCGTGTTAGCGAAAGGTAAAAGCCTACGCGCAGCAGGTAAAATCGTGGGTCTTACCAGAGAAACCTCGCATGAATCTTCACGAACAGCTCGGCGCGCTGGAAGTGGGCGTCGATCAGCTCATTCAGGCTGTCGTGGCCCCGCAGGCCGAAAACATTCCCGAGACACCCGCAGACACCACTGCGCCGCAGGCGCCGGTGGAGCAGGTCGCGTCCGAATCCAGGGCTGAAGCGGTTGCGGCCGACACTGAGGCGGCCGTAGTCGAAGACAAGGCGCCGGCCCCGCAGGTTCAGCCCACGCTCGAAATCAATCGCCCCGCGCAGAACGAGATCACCATGACGATCGGCGGCCAGACGGTCGCGCTGCGCGCGGAGCAGATCGGCCAACTGATCGAAGAGTTGTCGAACGCGCGTGCTTCAATGACGCCGGAACCGCCGCCGGGTATTCCGCCGGGCTGGCGCTTCGTGTCCACGAAGAATCCGGTCATGGCAGTGCAGAAGCAGTCGAACGGCGACCGTCTGCTGGTCATGCGCCATACCGGGCACGGCTGGGTTCCGTTCACGTTTTCGCCGGACATGGTGATTCAGCTCTACATGATGCTTACCAAAGGCTGATGCAAAAAAAGCGGCGCCCGAGAGCGCCGCTTTTGCATTCCACCTGCGTCTGACCGCTGTTTCAGCGCTCCTGCACCGGCGCCTGAACACGCGCCTTCCACTGCCCACCCTTGCCACGCCAGTAGCGCACCGCCGACGCGAACGTCGCGCCGACATAGAACAACGCGACCAGCGGCAAAAACGGCGCCCAGAGCGGCGAGCGGCGATAGTAGCTGAGCATCGGCGCATAAGCGCAGCACATGGCCGCCCATGCGAGCCACGCGGGCCAGCCCGTCGGGCCGAGGACCAGTGCGGCTACCGGGGGCATCAGGTAAATGATCGTCATGCCGACCAGCGTGCCTGCCAGCAGCAACGGCGAGTAATGCAGTTGAGTGAAGGCCGTGCGCGCGATCATGTTCCAGATCTCACGCCAGTTGTCGTACGGACGCAGCGACACGCTGCGCGCCGCCACATCCAGCCGGATCGGATGACGCCCCGTGCCGCGATGCTTGATGCGCGCGGCGAGGCTGCAGTCGTCGATCAGCTCGGCGCGGATCGACTCGATGCCGCCCGCTTCTTCCAGCGCGCTCCGGCGCACCAGCATGCAGCCGCCCGCGGCCGCAGCCGTACGATTGCGCGGGTTGTTGACCCATGAGAACGGATACAGCTTGGCAAAGAAGAAGACGAAAGCGGGAATCAGCGCCTTTTCCCAGAACGAATCGCAGCGCAGGCGCACCATCAGCGAGACGAGGTCGCGCTGTTCCGCGTCAGCACGCGCGACGAGTTGCGCGACCGCGTCGGCGGGATGGCCGATGTCGGCGTCGGTAAGCAAAAGAAAGTCTGCGGGCAAGCCGAGCGTGCGCACCGCCTCGATGCCTTGCGACTGCGCCCACACCTTGCCGGACCACCCAGGCGGCAGCGGCTTCGCGCTCAGCACGGTCAGGCGATCCGGGCACTGCAACTGCAACGCGGCCGCGCGAGCGGCGTCGGCGGTGCCGTCGTTGCTGTGGTCGTCCACGACGATCACGTGGAATTCGCCCGGATAGTCCTGCTGAAGCAGGGTGGTGACCGCTTCGGCGATCACGTCGACTTCATTGCGGGCCGGCACCACGGCGGCGACCGCCGGCCACGAAGCGCGCGGCGCGATGGTGAGCGGCGCGGCGGGACGCGCGCGCCAGAAACCGCCGCGTGCGAACAGCAACACGCACCAGATCAGCAGGGAAAGACACGAAAGAAGAAACAGAACCACCGCCATTAAACATTACCCTCGATTGAACGCGCTGCCACACCGACACGCCGCGACAGCCACATCACCACAGTGCGGGCCGCGACAACGCACCAGTCAAATGTATTGAGCACCGGCGGCTCGCGAAACACGTCGTAGCCCGCCGTCTCGATTTTGTCGAGAAAGCGCAGCCCGCCATGAACGGCCCCGCATAACTCGATTCCCAGACGCCCGGGAATGCGCAACGCGAGCGGCGCGCCGCGCACCAGCATGTCCCGGACGAAAGACACTTCGTGCGCCATGAGCGCCCGCCAGTCCTGATCGGCAACCCCGTTGGCGATGTGCGCCTCGCTCACGTTGAAGCGCCGCAGGTCCGCCAGCGGCAGATACACGCGGTCCTTTTTCCAGTCGGCGGAGACGTCGAGCCAGAAACTGATCAATTGCGACGCCGTGCAGATCGCGTCGGCGTCGGCGAGATTTTCCGGCGTGGCCGCGCCGATCAAATGCAGCATCAGATGCCCGAGCGGGTTCGCCGAGTGGCGGCAATAATCCAGCAGCGCGGCCCGGTCGGCGTACCGGCTGGTGTCGATGTCCTGAGCGCACGCTTGGAGCAGATCGTAGAACGGCGCGAGCGGTAGTTTATACTGCGCCACAACACCGGCCAGCTTGCCGAACAGCAGTGGATGAACCGGCGCCGCGCGCCGCTGTGCGACCGCGTCGAGACCGGCGCGGAAGTCGGCGAGACGGGCGTGCCGTTCGGCCGCGCTCCAGTCGCCTTCGTCGGCAATGTCGCCCGCCGTGCGGACCACCTGATAGATGATTCCGATAGGCGTGCGCAGCGCTTTTGGCAGCAACACGCTCGCGACCGGAATATCTTCGTATTGATCGACGTCCATCCAGCGAGCCTCGAAACCCTTTTGTAATGTGGGCGCCGGGGCGCCGCAGGACTAAGTAGTTTAAGGGTTCCGTTAAACCGCTGCAGCGTGTAATGATTGCCGCATCCGCACTGGCATGGGCCGGCTTGCGGCTTCAACCGTGGGTCCGCCGCTGCGGCGGCCGCCCAACACCGGCCGGGCGCCGCCAAAGCAAAGCCGGCCTGATAGCGTTAGAATGCGCGTTTGGTTTTGCTGTACCGGCAAGCGCCGGGCTCAAGACGTCAACTAAATTAGATGATCGCGGCGATAAAGTCAGATTTACCGACTTCTTCGAACCCGCGTCAGTCGGAGTTCGCCAACTTATGCGAGTCATCCTTGCTCAACCCCGCGGCTTTTGTGCGGGCGTTGTACGTGCAATCGAGATCGTCGACCGCGCGTTACAACAACACGGCGCACCCGTGTATGTCCGCCACGAGATCGTTCACAATCGCCACGTGGTCGACAATCTGCGCCAGAAAGGCGCGCGCTTCGTCGAAGAGCTCGACGAAGTGCCGCAAGGCGCCGTGGCGATTTTCAGCGCCCACGGTGTTGCCCAAACCGTCGAGCGTGACGCCGAAGCGCGCGGTCTCGACGTGCTCGACGCAACCTGCCCGCTGGTCACCAAAGTGCATGTGCAGGGTCGCCAATATGTCGGCGCCGGCCGCACGCTGATCTTGATCGGCCACGCCGGTCATCCGGAAGTGGAAGGCACGATCGGCCAGATTCCGGGCAAAGTGCTGCTGGTGCAGAGCGAGGCCGAGGTCGAAACGCTGGACCTGCCGCTCGACACGCCGCTCGCCTATGTCACGCAAACCACGCTGTCGGTGGACGATACGCGTGGCATCATCGACGCCCTGATGAACCGTTTCTCCGACATCGTCGGTCCGGATACGCGCGACATCTGCTATGCCACCCAAAACCGCCAGGCGGCGGTGCGCGAGTTGAGCAAAGAGGTGGAGGTGCTGCTGGTGGTGGGCGCAACCAATAGTTCGAACTCGAACCGGCTGCGCGAGATCGGCAGCGAAAGCGGCGTGGCGAGTTATCTCGTCGCCGACGGTTCGGAAGTGAAGCCGGAATGGTTTGCGAACGTGCAGACCGTCGGCATCACGGCCGGTGCTTCGGCGCCGGAAGAGATGGTGAAGAACGTAATCGATGCGCTGAGCGCATTGGGGCCTGTCGATGTCACGACGATGGCGGGCCGTGAAGAGAAAGTCGAATTCAAGTTGCCATCGAAACTGATGCAACCACTCGCCGCACGCGAAGTTTAAGGAGGACCTTTTGTCTATTCCGCTGCTACAGAAAGTCCGGGTCGGCGCATACATCATGCGTCAGCATCTCTCCGGCAATAAACGCTATCCGCTCGCCCTGATGCTGGAGCCCCTGTTCCGCTGCAACCTCGCCTGCAATGGCTGCGGCAAGATCGACTATCCGGATCCCATCCTGAATCAGCGCCTGTCGCTGGAAGAATGCCTCGGCGCCGTCGACGAGTGCGGCGCACCGGTGGTGTCGATCGCAGGCGGCGAACCGCTGCTGCACAAGGAAATGCCGCAGATCGTGAAGGGCATCATCGCGCGCAAGAAGTTCGTGTACCTGTGCACGAACGCGCTGCTGATGGAAAAGAAGATGGACGACTACGAGCCGAATCCGTACTTCGTGTGGTCGGTTCACCTCGACGGCGATCAGCAGGCGCACGATCACTCGGTGTCGCAGGAAGGCGTGTACGACAAGGCTGTCGCCGCCATCAAGGAAGCAAAGCGCCGTGGTTTCCGCGTGAACATCAACTGCACGTTGTTCAACGACGCCGTGCCGGAACGGGTTGCCGCATTCTTCGACACGCTGGGCCCGATGGGCGTGGACGGTATCACCGTCTCGCCGGGTTACGCGTATGAGCGCGCGCCGGATCAGCAGCACTTCCTGAACCGCGACAAGACCAAGCAACTGTTCCGCGAGATTTTCAAGCGCGGCAACAATGGCAAGAACTGGTCGTTCAGCCAGTCGGGCATGTTCCTCGACTTCCTGGCCGGCAATCAGACGTACGAGTGCACGCCGTGGGGCAACCCGGCACGTACCGTGTTCGGCTGGCAAAAGCCGTGCTATCTGGTCGGCGAAGGTTACGTAAAGACCTTCAAGGAACTGATGGAAACCACAGAGTGGGAAAAATACGGCACGGGCAACTACGAGAAGTGCGCTGACTGCATGGTTCACTGCGGTTTCGAAGCGACCGCCGTGATGGATACGGTGGCGCATCCGCTGAAGGCGCTGAAGGTCAGCCTGCGCGGACCGAAGACGTCGGGCGCTTTCACGAAGGACATTCCTCTGGATAAGCAACGTCCGGCCGAGTATGTCTTCTCCCGCCATGTCGAGATCAAGCTGGAAGAGATCAAGGTGTCCGGCAAGGGCAAGAAAGTGCAGACGGCTACAGCAGCACACTAAGCGGCCGGTGGCGGCAGTTTCGCGCCACCTGTGATCGCGAATTCAAAAAAAGCGCGGTGGTTTGATAGCCACCGCGCTTTTTTTACGCCCATACCACTTGCCTTGTGCCTCTTACCTCGTGCGTCATGCCTCACGAGGCAATCAACCGTTACCCCGCGCTGCGCGCGTTGTGCGCGGTCAGAAACTTGATCAGCCCGTCTATGCCGCCTTTGGCAATCTGATCGGCGAACTGCGTCTGGTACACCTGGATCAGCCAGGCGCCCATCATGTTGATGTCGTAGACCTTCCAGCCAGCGGGATCTTTGGTCATGCGATAGTCGATCGCGTCGTCGCCGCCATTGCTGAGCACGTGCGATTGCACAACGACGTCTTTGGCTCCCGCCGGCACGGTGATCGGCAGGAAATTGAACTTCACGTCCTGATCTCGCAGTTGCGAGAGCGACGCAGCATAAGTGCGCGTGAGCAGCAGCGTAAACTGCTCGTAGAGTTGCTTTTGCTGTTCGGGCGTTGCGGTGCTCCACGCCTTGCCCACCGCGATGCGCGTGGTGCGTTGAAAGTCGGTGGCCGGCAGGAAGCGCGACTGGACGAGTTGGGTGATCTTCCCCATGTCGCCGCCGCGCGCTTGCGGGTCAGCCTTCATGGCGGCCACCGTGCCCTCGACGGCACTTTTTACTACCGCATCGGGTGCGCTTTGCGCATAGGCCGCGGTGGAGACGACGGCCGCGGCCAGAAAAGCAGACAGATAACGTTTCATACGCTCGACAGAACCTGAAAGAAGAAAGCGCCGCCGGGCTCGCGAGCACGCGGCGTAAGCAGGATAGACCAGTATACCGACATTGCGTTCCCGCCCCAAAGCACCCGCCGGGAGCCGTACTTGCTAGCGAACACGAGCCTGATCGCTCCGGCTCTGTATACTTGTGCACTTTCGTCAAAAACAACACCCGTGATAAGGCCAAGTTCGCCTACATGCTGAAGTCATCTATTGTCCGTCTCGTCGCCTATTCAGTGCGTCATCCACTGCGGATCGTCGCGGTGTCGTTCGTGCTCGCCGTTTTGAGCGGCTTCTACGTTGCTCATAACTTCAAGATCAACACGGACATCAGCCGTCTCATCGAGACCGACAAGGAATGGTCGGCGCTCGACCACGCCATGGACAAGGCCTTTCCCGATCGCGGCGAAACCGTGCTGGTGGTCGTCGAAGCGCGCGCGCCGGAATTCGCCGACGCCGCCGCGCAGGCCCTGACTGCCGCGCTCAAGGCCGATTCCAAGGAGTTCGTGGCGGTTTCGCAGCCGGCCGGCGGCGCTTTCTTCGAACATAACGGCCTGCTGTTTCCGTCAACCGACGAGGTGATGTCGACCACCTCGCAACTCGTCCAGTCGCGCCCGCTCGTCAACGCCCTCGCGCACGATCCGAGCCTGACCGGTCTCGCCGGCACGCTCACCACGAGCCTGTTGCTGCCGCTTCAGATCGGTCAGGTAAAGCTCGGCGACATGAGCCATCTGCTGACGCAAAGCGCGACCACGCTCGACCGTGTGCTGGCCGGCCAGCCGGCCGCCTTCTCGTGGCGCGCGCTGGTCGACAAGAGCGCGGCCACCGATCCGGCGCGCGCCTTCGTGGTGGTGCAACCGGTCGTGAATTACGACGCACTGGAGCCGGGCGCAACGGCGTCGAAGTCGATCCGCGACACCGCCGCCGCGCTGCACCTCGACGCGCGCTACGGCGCTACGGTTCGTCTGACCGGCGAACAGCCGCTCGCTGACGAAGAATTCGCTTCGGTCCAGGACGGCGCGGTGCTCAACGGCATCGGCACCTTTATCGTCGTGCTGATCATTTTGTGGCTGGCGCTGCGCTCGGGCCGCATGATCATCGCCGTGTTCATCACGCTGTTCGTCGGGCTTGCCATTACCGCGGCGCTCGGCCTGCTGATGGTCGGCGCGCTCAATATGATTTCGGTCGCCTTCATGGTGCTGTTCGTCGGGCTCGGCGTCGATTTCGGTGTGCAGTTCGGCGTCAAGTATCGCGAGGAACGGAATCGCGACGACCGCCTGTCCGCCGCCCTCATGCATACGTCCCA
The DNA here is from genome assembly GCF_046026435.1 of Paraburkholderia sp. RL17-381-BIF-C. Classification (NCBI taxonomy): domain Bacteria; kingdom Pseudomonadati; phylum Pseudomonadota; class Betaproteobacteria; order Burkholderiales; family Burkholderiaceae; genus Paraburkholderia; species Paraburkholderia sp. RL17-381-BIF-C. The sequence goes on from NZ_JARESX010000082.1 coordinate 8,983, forward strand.
CAGCATTGGCGTGCCGCTCACGCTCGCGGCGGTGGCCGTTGCGCTGAGCTTCTTCTCGTTCCTGCCGACGGCTTACCGCGGCGTGTCCGAGTTGGGCGAAATCGCGGGCGTCGGCATGTTCGTCGCGTACTTCACCAACATGACGCTGCTGCCGGCCCTGCTGAAGCTCTTCAATCCGCCGGGCGAAGCCGCTTCGCCCGGCTTCAAGCAACTCGCGCCCGTCGACGACTTCCTCGATCGCCATCGCAAGCCTGTGCTGATCGGCACGCTGATCGTCGTGATCGGCGCCACGCCGTTGCTTACGCATTTGCGCTTCGACTTCAATCCGCTTCATCTGAAGGATCCGCACACGGAGTCGATGGCGACGCTGTTGTCGCTGAAGGATTCCCCGGAAGCCGCGGTCAACAACGTGCATGTGCTGGCGCCCTCGCTCGCCGACGCCGACCGCATGGCCACGCGTCTGCGCGCGTTGCCGGAAGTGGGCCGCGTCAACACGCTCGACACCTTCGTTCCCGCCGACCAGCAGCAGAAGCTGATGCTGATTGCGAGCGCCGCGCAGCAACTGCTGCCCGCGCTGCAGCAAGAGCCCGCGCAGCAGGCAACGGACGCGGTGCGCGTCGCCGCGCTCAAGCGCGCGTCGAACCAGCTCTCGCTCGCCGCCGACGATCACCCAGGCCCAGGCGCCGCCGAAGCCAAGCATCTATCGGCCACACTACAGAAGCTGGCCGCCGCCGATGCCGCCACGCGCGACCGCGCCGAAACCGCGATGTCCGGTACGCTGCGCATCGCGCTGAGCCAACTGGCCAACTTGCTGCAGCCAACTGAAATCACCCGCGAGAACCTGCCCAAGGAAATCTCCGCAGGCTGGGTATCCAAGGACGGCCGCGCGCTCGTCGACATCTCACCGAAGGTGAAGCCCGGCACCGATCCGAACGACGACGCCATGCTCGCCCGCTTCGCCCATGCGGTGAAGAAGGCGGAGCCAGGCGCGATCGGCGGGCCGATTTCGATCCTCCATTCGGCCGACACCATCATCAAGGCGTTCCTGCAGGCCGCCGCGTACGCGCTCGCGTCGATTGCGATCCTGCTGTGGATCGCACTGCGGCGCGTCAGCGACATGTTGCGCACGCTGGTGCCGCTGCTGGTCTCTGCGCTCGTGACGCTCGAACTGTGCGTGGTATTCGGCATGCCGCTGAACTTCGCGAATATCATCGCGCTGCCGCTGATGCTCGGGGTCGGCGTGGCGTTCAAGATTTACTTCGTGATGGCGTGGCGCCATGGTCAAACCAGCCTGCTGCAGTCGAGCCTGACGCACGCCGTGCTATTCAGCGCGGCGACCACGGCAACGGCATTCGGCAGCCTGTGGCTGTCGCACCATCCGGGTACATCGAGCATGGGGCGCCTGTTGGCGCTCTCGTTGTTCTGCACGTTAATCGGCGCAGTGGTTTTTCAACCCGTGCTGATGGGTAAGCCGCGCGCACGTCGCGCGAAGCAAAAAGGAATATAAGCATGAAGCTGCGTAACGCCGCGCTGGCACTCGTCGCCACCGGTTTGATTTCAGGCTGCGCCACCGGCCCCGACCGCAAACCCGGCGACCCGTTCGAACCGGTGAACCGCGCGGTATTCAGTTTCAACGATGGCCTGGACCGCTACGTCGCCGTTCCGGTGGCGAAGGGGTATCAGAAGGTGACGCCGCAGCCGTTGCGCACGGCGGTGAGCAACTTCTTCTCGAATCTGGGCGATCTGACCAACGCGGCTAACGCGCTGCTGCAATTGAAGATCACCGACGCGACCGAGGACATCGTCCGTTTCGCGTTCAACTCGACCTTCGGTCTGGGTGGCCTGCTCGATTGGGCGACGCCTGCCGGCCTGCCCAAGCACCATCAGGATTTCGGGCTGACGCTCGGTCACTGGGGTATTCCGTCGGGCCCATATCTGGTCCTGCCGCTGTTCGGCCCGAGCTCGGTGCGTGACAGCATGGGGCTGATCGTCGACGTGAAGTTCAACCCGCTGAACTACATGGAGCCGGCGGTGCGCAATCCGCTGTACTTGCTGCAGTTCGTGAGCGTGCGTTCCGACCTGCTGGGCGCGTCGGACCTGCTGCAACAGGCCGCGCTGGACAAGTACTCGTTCGTGCGCGACGCCTATACGCAGCAACGCCGTTCGCGTCTGCGCGGCACGAGCGACAACGGCGCGCCGCTGCCGAACTATGACGATCAGGGGGATTCCGGCGCTTCGTCGGTGCCCGCAGCCGGCGCGCCGGCGGCAGGTGCCCTGCCGAATTACGCCGATCCGGGCGACGCGGCGGAAGCGCCGAACGCAGCCTCAGGCGCCGCTACCGGCGCCCCGGCGGGCGTGCCCAACTACTCCGATCCGGGCGACACGCCTGCGAGCGGCGCAGCAGGCTCCACGCCGAGCGCACCTTCCGCCGCACCTTCCGCCGCACCCACCGGCGCTTCAGACACGGCCGCGCCGACGCCGCCCGGCGCGCCGCCGGCCGGCAGCACGCAGCCGGCGTCGGCACCGGTGACGCAATAGAGACTGGAAGTTCGGAACGGTGCCGCGATTTAGACTGACACTCGCGCGGCACCCAATTGACGGTGCTCTTTCAGGCGATCGCCATCCGCAGCGCCCCGGCCTCGCTCATCGCGCGCCGCGCCTCGACCAGGGAAATGCGCGCCGCCCGGGCGTCGACGGCAACCTGGATCAGTGCGCCGAGCTGCGACGGCTGTCGCAGCAACTCCCGCAGAATCGGCGCGAGCGCGGTGCTGCCGTCATCGCGCAGGCCCGCAGTGGCTGCGGATGGCAGCGTGCGCCACGCCGGATCGACAACCGCCCGGCAAATGGCGAACGGCACACCATGCGCGGCAGCTTTCGCGCCGGCAATATGCGACTCCATATCCACCGCCAGCGCGCCGTTCGTGCGATGCAGCACGTCCTTTTCGCCCGCGCTCACCAAAGGCGCGGTGACTGCCGCCATGAGGCCGCGGCGCACACGCGCCGCGCGCGGCCCGGCCGCCAGCGCGGCCGCGAGCCTGTCCGCCCATGGACGATCGGTCTGGAGCCGCCCAAACGGCCCCTCGACAGCGTCCGCGACAATCAGTGCGCCCGGCTCCAGATCCGGCGCCAAACCGCCCGCCGTACCGAAACTCACAATGCCCGAACAGCCGCGCGCGACCGCCGCACTCAACGCGCGCTCCAGCAGATCGGCGCGCGCCGCGTAGACGACTTCAACGCCTTCGCCGCGAGCGATTCGCGCCTCGAAAGCCATGCCCGTCACCACGATCACCGGCAAGGGGCTGCGGCGGCCATCCGCTGACGGAGTGGTCGAAAGTGGCATCCGTTACATCCCGACCGCTACGCGCGTGAGACCGTTGCGCTTCAGATGACGGAAGCGCGCCAGCGCCCACAACGGGAAGAACTTACGGTAGCCGTGGTAACGCAGATAAAAGACGCGCGGAAAACCGGTCGCGGTGAAACGCGTTTCGTCCCACAAGCCATGCTCGCGCTGTTCTCGCTGCAAATACGCGACGCCGCGCGCCACCGCTTCGTGATTGACCTCGCCTGCCGCCATCAAGCCCATGAGAGCCCACGCGGTTTGCGAAGCCGTGCTCGGCGCGCGCTCGTAGCCGTGGTAGTCGAGCTTGTAGCTCTCACCGCCCTCGCCCCAGCCGCCGTCTTCGTTCTGGATCGACAGGAGCCATTGCGCGGCGCGCTTCATTCGCGGGTCGTCGTGCGGCATGCCGGCTGCGTTCAGCGAGCACAGCGCGGTCCACGTGCCGTAGATGTAGTTCAAGCCCCAGCGGCCATACCAGCTGCCATCCGATTCCTGCTCCTTCAACATGTAGGCGAACGCGCGCTGCGCCGGCTCGCTGCCTTGCGGCAATTCGCCGAGTTGAGCGAGCATCGACAGACAGCGGCCGGAAACGTCCGCGGTGGGCGGATCGAGCAAGGCGCCGTGATCGGAGAACGGAATGTTGTTCAGGTAGTACTGCGTGTTTTCCGGCTCGAACGCACCCCAGCCGCCGTCGCTGCTCTGCATGCCGACCACCCATTCGCGCGCCCGCGCGATGGCTTCGCGATCGACGCCGGATTGCGTAATCCCCGCCGAGCGATGCATCGCCATGACGACCACCGCCGTGTCGTCGACGTCCGGGTAATAGTCGTTGTTGTACTGGAATGCCCAACCGCCCGGCCGCACATTCGGGCGACGCGAAATCCAGTCGCCGCGCACGTCGAGAATCTGCAGCGGACGCAGCCACGCGAGCCCGCGCTCGGCGGCCTGCTCGGCATGCGCCTCGCCAGTTTCGAGCAGCGCGTGCGCCACGAGCGAGGTGTCCCAGACCGGCGACAGACACGGCTGACAATATGCTTCGTCATCCTTGATGACGAGCAGCTTGTCGATCGATTGGCGAGCAATCGCGCGATTCGGGTGATCGGCGGGATAACCGAGCACGTCGTACATCATCACCGAGTTCGCCATGGCCGGGAAAATCGCGCCGAGCCCGTCTTCGCCGTTCAGGCGTTCATCGACGAAGGCCACCGCCTGGCGCACCGCGCGCTCGCGCGTGGCTTTCGGGAACAGGCCGTCGACCGCGCGCAGCAGCACGTCCACGCCGCTGAAGAAGCGGAACCAGCCGGCATGCTGATGCGGCGCCCGATCGCGCGGGCCGGTGTTGACCGGCGCGCCGCGGAACAACTCGTCGATGCGCACGCGGCGCGGGTTGCGCGCGACCGGCCGCTTCGCGTTGAGCACGAGCAGCGGCACGATCACGGTACGCGCCCAGTACGACACCTTCGACAGATGGAACGGGAACCACACGGGCAGCAGCATGATCTCCACGGGCATCATCGGCACGGCGCGCCACGACACCACGCCGAACAGCGCGAGCAGAATCCGCGTGAAGACGTTCACGGCTTCGGCGCCGCCATGAGCGAGAATCGCCTCGCGTGCGCGGACCATGTGCTCGGCGTCCGCCGGGTCGCCGATCATCTTCAGTGCGAAGTACGCCTTGACGCTCGCGCTGATGTCGAGCGCGCCGTCGGTAAAGAGCGGCCAGCCGCCGTCGGCCAACTGGATGCGGCGCAGATAGCGCCCGATCTTCTGCTCCAGCTCCACGTTCGGCGTTTCGCCGAGATAGTGGACCAACAGCACGTATTCGGCGGGAATCGTCGCGTCGGCTTCGAGTTCGTAGACCCAGTGGCCGTCCGGCTTTTGCGCCGCGAGAATCGCGTCAGTTGCGCGCGTGATGGCGGCGTCGAGCGAGGCGGCGGGCGCTTCGCCCGCTACGGCCGGCGTGGGCGCGTTCGGCGCCGCGTCGGCGACTTCGGACAGGACGGCGTCCAGCGGCTGGGTTTGGGATAAATCGTTCATCGGCGTTCCATCGGTTCATTCAGCAACGTATCCGCGGCCTTCTGGCCGGAGCGGATCGCGCCTTCAATCGTCGCGGGCAGGCCGGTGGCCGTCCAGTCGCCCGCGAGCATCAGGTTGTTCCAGCGAGTGCGCGTGCCGGGCCGCAGCGTTTCCTGATCCGGCAGCGCGGCGAATGTCGCGCGTTTTTCCACGACCACTTGCCAGGCCGGCATCGGTGCGGCAGGCAAATTGGCCGCCTGAGCCACTTCAGCCCAGACGGTGGCCGCGAGTGCTTCATGCGGCGTATCGAGCAGCTGCTCGGCGCCGTTGACGGTCACCGACAGGCGGCCGTCGAAAGCGAACAGCCATTCGGCCGTGCCGCTGAGCAGCCCGGTGACCAGCGGCAAACCAAACGGCGGATCGATCGCGAAATGCACGTTGACGCTCGCCGCAAAGCGCGTCGGCGCGCGCAAACCGGGTACGAGCGCGCGTGCGGTCTCTGGCGGCACCGCGAGAATCACCGCGTGCTTCGCTTCGAGCGCGATGCTTTCGCCGGCAAACTTCAGCGCTTGTACGCGGCGATTGTCGGCGGCGAAGACCACTTCTTCCAGACGCGAGCCCAGCCGGATTGCCGCGCCGCCATGTTGCAGCAGCCGCAACGCCGGATCCACGAACGCGCTGCCAAGACCGTTGCGCGCGACCAGCGGCCGGCACGCAAGGCCGCCGGCCATCACGGTCTGCCGCACCATGGCGCCGGTCAGTTCCGCCGACGCTTCGCGTGGCTCGACGTTCAGCATGGCGTGAAACAGCGGGCGCAGCAGGCGATCCCACAACGGGCCGCTGCAACGCATGGTCTGCGCGACGCTGCGCCCGGGCTTGGCGAACAGCAGCGGTACGAGCGCCAGGTAGTCGCCCGGCCCGGTGTTCGGCACGCGCGCGTTCGCGTCGAAGATCCACCACGGCAAGCGTCCCGGCGAGAGGCGCACGGTCCAGCGCGCCCGCGTGGCCAGATCCACGAACGGAAACTCGGGCTGCGCCGGGCCGGCCAGTTCGTCGGCGGCGCCGATCGCCCGCGTGTAGTTGAGCGTCGCGACGTTGCCCGACAGGACCATGTGATTGCCGCTGTCGAGCGTCGCGCCTAGCTTGGAGTCGTAATACGTCCGGCAACGGCCGCCCGCCTGGGCAGCCGCTTCATGCAGCACGACGTGCGCGCCGCGCCGCTGCAGCTGCACTGCGGCGGCGAGGCCGGCAAGGCCTGCGCCGACCACATGTACGAGCTTTTGCATCAGCTCAGAAGAGCGCGTAACGCGCGACGATCCACAGCATGCGGAGCTTCGGCTTGCGGACCTTCGTGCGCGGAATGTCGAAGCCTCGCTCGAGCGTCCGCTCGAGCAGGACGCGATACACGCCCGACATGATGCGCGGCGCGCGCACCTGGTTGCGCGGCTCGCGGTCCATGATCGCGTCGGACGCGGCAAAGTGTTGCTTGGCCCGCTCGGCGAGCGTTGCGCACACGCGCGGCAGCGACGGGTCGTCGGCGATCTGCGTGGGGTTCGTCACCGCAATCCCTTCGCGCGCCAGCAATTCGTGCGGCAGATAGCAGCGGTTGATGCCGGCGTCTTCGTCGATATCGCGCAGGATGTTGGTGAGCTGAAGCGCGCGGCCCAGATGGTGAGCAAGCACTCGGCCCGGCTCTTCGTCCATCCCGAATATCCTCACCGATAGACGACCCGCCGCACTCGCGACGCGGTCGCAATAGAGGTCGAGCGTGGCTTCATCGGGCGCGCAGATGTCGGCGGCGGCGTCCATCGCCATGCCGTCGATCATGGCGTGAAAATCTTCGCGTTGCAGATGAAACGTATGAATGTGCCGCGTCAGCGCGCGCAACGAAGCACGTGGCGCGCCGGCATAGCACGCGTCGATATCGGCACGCCAGCGCTCGAGCGCGGCAGCGCGCTCGGCGCGCGGCATGTCGCTGTCGGCGATATCGTCGACAGCGCGGCAGAAAGCGTAGACCTGATACATCGCGTCGCGCTGCGCGGCCGGCAGGATGCGCATGGCGAGATAGAACGAGCTGCCGGACGTGGCGGCAGCGGCGTCGATTTCTGTATCGTCCACGACAAGATTGGAAACAGCCAAGACGATCTCCGCTGGAGGCGCCCGCTGAAAGGCGTTCAAGAAGTTTATGCCGGCCCGCAAGGCAGGCGGCACGCGCGCGCGGACACGCGCGAAACACCCGGCTGGGAGGCCGGAAACGGCGAAAAGTATATCAATCTTTGTAAGAGGCCGCAGTGCCGCCAGCGAATACAGGGTCGGAAGCGGGCCTGAAGCCGGCAAGGCGGCGCGCTCCGCGACTTGCCGTGGGGCGCGCGCGGCGCCTCTGGCGAGGCTAAACAGCTCCGCCGTGCGGCGTCAGACGAAGGCCACCGACCGATTGCGCCCTTGCCGCTTGGCGCTGTAGAGCGCCGCGTCGGCTTCGTTGATGAGCACGTCGTACGAAGGCACGCCCGCACGCGCCGACGCGCCGCCGACGCTCGCCGTCACCGGCACGCTCGTGCCCTGCACTTCGACCGGCGTGTCGGCGATCGTGCAGCGGATCTTTTCCGCCACGCGCATCGCGTCGTCGAGCGGCGTGCACGGCAGCAGCAAGGCGAACTCCTCGCCGCCGAAGCGCCCGAAGGTGTCCTGCGCGCGCACCACCTCGGCGACGCGTTGCGCCATCACGCGCAACACCGTGTCGCCGACGCCGTGGCCGAACTGGTCGTTGATCTTCTTGAAGTGGTCGAGATCGAACAGCAGCACCGACATATCGCCGCCGTAGCGCTGCCAGCGCGTGTATTCGTCGCGCAGGCGCGTTTCGAAGAACCGACGGTTGGCGATCCCCGTCAGGCCGTCGCGGTCGGCATATTCCTGCAGCTTCGCGACCGCTTCTTCGCGTTCGCGCTGCACGATGCTCACGTGCGTCACGTCGCTAATGGTCACGCACACGGCCACCACTTCGCGCTCGCGCATGAGCGGCATGAACGTGCAGTCCTGCTGCATGAAATCGACGCCCCCGGTGATTGGCCGGTCGTGGTCGAACTTGAAGAGATACGGGCGTTGCTCCCACGAGCTGAACGCAAAGCTGCCGAGCTGAAAGACGCTTTCGATCTTGCGCGCCAACCACACGCGCGGCAATTCCGGAAAATGCGTGAACAGCGATTTGCCGACCACCTGTTCCGGCAATAGTCCGCTGTGATCCTGCATGAAGCGGTTCCACATGAGCACGTTCATGTCGCGATCCAGCACGAAAATGCCGAACCCGACACGTTCGACCACCAGATCGCTCAACGAGTCCACGGGCACATTCATAGGCTCGACAGCAGCGCGTCGAGCGCTCCGTTCATGTGGCGAATGGATTCTTCGGCCATCAGCATCACGAGGTGGGCGCGAAAGCTCTGGTCCTCGAGCGCGAAGTTCACTTCGACCAGCAACGCGACCTCCCACTGCAGCACGCCCGGCTGGAAGACCGCGTCGAGCGTCATGGCTTCGCCGAGCAGGCCCGGCGCGGAGAACACCGGCGTGCGGCCGAGCTGGTCGAGAATGCACGACACGCATGCGCCGGTCAGCACATTCGCGACGTCGAACACCAGTTCTTTCTGGCTCACCGCTTCGTAGGCCGAGCGCGAGTACGGATCGCTGACGAGCGAACAGAGTTGCTCGATGCTGTCGCTGCGGCAGATCACCAACGCCTCGCCCTTGATGTCGGAGCGAAAGCCTTGGCGCACCGCGCTCACGGTGTCCTCGATCCCGGTCATCTCCCGCATCGCCTGCGCCGCTTCGCCGACCGCCACCACCTTCACGCGCGGCACCGACAATTCGATAAACGCATCGAGCAGCCGGGCAAGACGTGTCGCGGCTTGGCCCATCGCCAGATTGGCGACCTCTTGCAGCGCGTCGCGCTGATCTTCGGTGAGGACTGGCTCAGACATACAACCCGTACTCCTTGAGGATAGGTAGTACCGCCTGGGGCGTCACGGGCTTGGCGATGAACGCGGCAGCGCCGAGCGCGCGCACGCGCTGCTGGGCCACCGGTTGAACATCGGCGGAGACGACGATGACGAAGGTGTTCAGATCCTCATGCTGCAATGCTTCAAGCACCTGATAACCGGTCATGTCCGGCATGGTCAGGTCGAGGAACATCACCGACGCTTTGCCTTGGCGATACAGATCGAGCGCTTCGCGCCCGTTCGATGCGTAAGACACGTCGACCTCCCAATCCGGCGGCAATGCCTTGGTGAGCACTTTGCGGGCAAGCAACGAATCATCGGCGATCACAATAGGCAAAGGCATGGGCGGGTCGGAAAGCGGAATTAGCTCTTTCGCGTTAACGGCGAAGCGAGGTGAGTTCTTTAGCGTGACGTCTGTTGGCCAGCGGCACTGTGCGCTGAGGCTTGCTGAAGTGCGGAATGCGGGCGAACGGGTGGTGCGCCCGGCGAGGCGTAATGGACAGAACCGGTGGGCACGCATGAAAGCGTACGCGCACGGTGGACAACGGCGATGACCGGCATGTTCGAAGCCTACCCCGTAGATGAATCTGCGCGGCCTGCGTGGATGGGCTGGTCTTTGCCGCGCGCGTGACTCCGCGAACGCCTTCCGCCACGCGTGGTACGCATGGTGCGGCTGGGTGCCCCGCGGCAGATGCGTCCGAACGTAGCGGACGCATTTTTATCATGGTGCCGATTCTCGAAGTAAAACGGCGGAAAAGCAACTCGCCAATTTCACTTTCATTAAAGAGATTTTCCCATGAAATACTATTCTTGAAAATATATGTGTAGATTCTGACCGAACTCAATCGTTTTATCCTTTTGTGTACGTTTGCGCTTCTTGTTTCCTCGCTGTTTCAAAAATCAGACGATTGAGTCGCGGCTCGATGCGAAGGACGCCGACCCCGAAGCGGCCCATCCGCCGCGGTAACTTCTACCGCCGCACCGAGTCTATGCTTCTCGTATGATGCCGACTCCCGGCCTCCGCGTTCCGAAAGACCTTCGTACAATCGACATGACACAAGACCGGTTCGACCCGTCATCCGCGAGCCGCCTTCCCCCGGGACGGCAGGATGGGGCGTTATTCCCCGCCGTGCCGGAGCAGAACTTCCAGGTGCGGCGCATTACGCTGATCGCACTGCTGATCGCGGCGATCGTGCTGCCATGTCTGTATGTGGCGGCCATGGCAATCAGCGATCTGCGCACGCGCGAGGCCGAAGCCACCGACATGACCCTGCGCACGGTGCGCGTCGCGGAAGAACACGCGCTGAAAGTGTTCGACATGAATGAGACGCTCAACTCGCGCATCGTCGATCTGACCAGCGGTCTGGACGACAACGGCATTCGCGCCCGCGAAGCGGCTATTCACGAGAAATTGCGCGTGATGGGCGGCGGCTATCCGCAGGTGGCCGCCGTATCGATTTTCGGGCGCGATGGCGCGTTGCTCGTCAGCAGCCGCTATCTTCCGTCGCCGGCCATATCGATTGGCGAGCGCGAGGATTTCAAGGGCATTCGCGACGGCAAAAGCCTCGAACATGTCTCAAAGGTCATGACCGGGCATGTCGCCGGCGAACAGGTGTTCAACATGGGCGTCGAACGAACCGGCGCGGACGGCTCGTTCGACGGCGTGGTTTCCGTCGCGCTGCGGCCTAGCTATTTCGACGCGTTCTACCGCGAATTGCTCGGCGGCAACGGCAGCGGCAACGGCACGGCGATGACCATGAGCCTCGTGCGCGTGGATGGATCGATGCTCGCGCACTATCCACGCGCGCCGCGCGAACCTTCCGCCATGGCGTCGCAAACACCTTTAGCCGAAGCCCTCGCGCAAGGACGGCGCGCAGGCGTCGTACGCATGTACTCGAACGTCGACGGCGAAAATCTGATTCTGGCGTTCCGTCACGTTGGTTCGTATCCCGTGTACGTGGTGTGCGGGTATCGTGCTTCGGCGATCTGGGCCGCGTGGTACCGGCACCTCGGCGTGCTGATCCTGTCGATGTTCACGCCCTCCATCGCTTTATGGTGCGTGATCTGGTTGTCGCTGCGCCGGCTTGGCGCCGAGGAGCAAGCGTGGGAGCGCTGGCAGGCCGAAGCGTCGATGCGCCGCTCGATCGAGTCGACGTATCGTCAGTCGCGCAAGATGGAAGCGCTCGGCACCCTGGTCGGCAGCGTCGCGCACGATTTCAACAACCTGCTGATGATCCTCTCGGCCAACGTGCAGATTGCACGGCGACGCGGCGCCACCGGACTCGACCGCGAATTGTCGGCGATGGAACGGGCGCTCAAGAGCGGTCAGTCGCTTACCCGTCAATTGCTCGGCGTAGCGCGCAAGCAGCCGTTGAGCAACGAGACCCTGTCACTCGAACGCTGGCTGCCGGCGTGCCGCGAGTTGCTGCGCGCGTCGCTCGGCGCGAAGGTATCGTTGGTTATCGATATCGGTGTCGAAATCTGGCCCATGTGCGTCGACGTCGCGGAACTGGAACTCGCACTCATCAACATTGCCGTGAACGCGCGCGACGCCATGCCGAGCGGCGGACGCTTCACGGTGCGAGCCACCAATATCCATTTCCGTCCCGCCGATGGCTTTCCGCTCACCGGCGACTTCGTGCAGTTGTCGCTCGAAGACACCGGGGCGGGGATGGCGCCTGAGGTACTCGCGCGCGCCTTTGAGCCGCTTTTCACGACCAAGCCGAACGGCATGGGCACGGGCCTCGGCTTACCGCAGGTTTTCGCGTTCTGCGAGCGTTCCGGCGGCCTCGCCGCGATCGACAGCGCTGTCGGCGCCGGCACTTCGGTGCGGCTCTATCTGCCTCGCGCCACGGCGGAACCGGATTCCGAAGTGCCACCTGAAGCCAGCGCGGAGGTCAGCGGCACACCTCAGGGCCTGCGCATTTTGCTGGTCGAGGACAACGAGGAAGTGGCCGCGGGCACCGAAGCCCTGCTGCAGATGATGGGCCATCAGGTCACGTGCGTCTTCAACGCCGACACCGCACTACGCCTGTTCGACGATGCCCACGCACGGCGAGCACGCACGGGCGAACCGCTGCCGTTCGATCTGGTGTTATCCGACATCCATATGCCGGGCACCATGAACGGCATTGATCTGGCCGAGGCAGTACTCGCATTCGACACCAAACTGCCCGTTATTCTGGTCACCGGCTATGCGGAGGAGCTCGATCGCGCGCGCCACGTCAACGTGCGGGTGCTCTCCAAGCCTTTCGATATTGGTTTACTGGAAAAACTCCTGCAAGGCATCCAGCACGATCTGACGCAAACGGGCGCCGATCCGGCAGCGCATCCGGCGCAGTAAGGCTCGCGCTGGCGGGCAATCGACCAGATTTGACCTTTACCTGATGTTGTAAAAGCGCGGCAGCGGATGTCGCGCTTTTTTGCGTGGCCGACCGCGTGCGAGCAGGCCGCAAAGGGCGCGCGGGTCCGTCGCCTGGACCCGGCATGATCGTTGCGGCGTAACGAGGCAAGGAGGGCGGTGCGTTTGCGCGTCGTCCGTTCCGCCTAACCACGTCGGGAGACAAGCCATGCAACACACAGTGATTGGTTTATTCGACACCTATTCTCAAGCGGAAGCCGCCCGCGACACGCTTGTCCAGACCGGCTTTGCACGCGAAACCATCGAGTTGCAGGCGAATCCGGAACCCTCCGTCGGCTCCGCAACTGACGAAGTCGCTGGTTCGGGCGTGCTGGCGAATATCGAGCGCTTTCTGTCGAGCCTGTTCGCCAGCGGTCCACGCGCACCGGAGACCGCGCGCTACGCCGAGGCTGTGCGCCGCGGCGCGGTGCTGGTATGCGTCAACGCGGCAAGCGAAGCGCATGCGGATCTGGCTCGCACTACGTTCGCGAGACTGGGCGCGGCCGACATCGGCGAACGCGCGCCGGATTGGGATACGCAGACGGAATCCGGGCGCGAGCACTCTGTCCTCGATGAACTCGGCATCGGCGCGATGACGCCGGGCACGCCGCGTACACCGAATGTGTCGACCCCAGCTGCGGGAATGGCCGACCGGCCTGCCACAACGGCCGATCCCCTGTACACCGTGCCGCCAGGCAGCACAGACGCGGAACCGTTCGTGCCTCCGCCGCTCGGCGAGCGGCCGTTAATCGATCCGGTCAACGAGCCGGTCAGGGATCCGTTGGTCGGCGACGTGGGGCGTAGCGCGGTTGCCGCTGGGTCGATGCCGGGTTCCGGCGCGGTCATGCAACCGTCTGAAGTCGTCTCGGAAGCGGGCCAACCGACCGCGGGATTAGGCGGTCAGATGCCGAACGAATATCTGGAGTATGAGGAAGATTTTCGCGCGCACTATGACGAGCAGTACGCGACCGAAAACGCCCGGTATGAAGACTACGTGCCCGCCTATCGCTACGGCGCGGAAATCGGCAGAGACGCGCGTTTTCGCGACCAGCCGTGGGACGACGTGGAGCCCGAAGCACGACGCCATTGGGAAACGACCTCGCCGGAAAGCACATGGGAGCGCTTCAAGATGGCCGTGCGTCATGGCTGGGAGCGGGTGACGGGGCATCACCACGTGTGAACGTGGCAGCGCACGTAGCGGCAATGCGGTGCGCTGACCGCAATGCCGCCGTGTTCAGTATGATCCGATCGCTTCGATCATCAGCATCGTGATCGCGTCACGCTGCAGCGTGCAGCTTGACCCACGCAACGTAGCGGTCGACGAAAGTTTGCAAGAACTTACGCGTGCCGTCGTTCAGGATCTCGCCTTTTTCGTTGATGACAGCGGGGTCGTGCTTGATGAACACCTCGGGCTGGCCAAGCGTCGCGACATCGAGATACGCCAGCACATTGCGCAAATGCTGTTGCGCCAGCGCGGAGCCCGTCGCGCCAACCGACGTGCCGATCACCGCGCCCGGTTTATTGCCCCAGGAATTGGTGCCCCACGGACGCGACCCCCAATCGAGCGCGTTTTTCAGCACGCCTGGGATGGACCGGTTGTACTCGGGAGTGACGAATAGCAGGCCGTTGGCGGCTTCCACGCGCTGCTTCAACTGCTTGCCGGCTTCGGGATAGTCGGCGTCGTAGTCCTGGCTGTAGAGAGGCAACGAGCCGATGTCGATGAATTCAAAGGTGAAGTCGGATGGCGCGAGCGAAATCACCGCCTGCGCCAACTGCCGGTTGAACGATTCGCGGCGCAAGCTGCCGACGACGACTGCAATGTGATAGGCCATGATTCGCTTCCTTCTGGTGTGGTGCCCGTGGGCGCAAAGGGTACGAGTTGTCCATCATAGGCAAAAGCGGGGTGGGCCGCGACGGCGGACGCCAAAATGCTTGTCCATGGCTATTGGGGACGGTACAACCGCGTTTTTGCCGGTGGATAACCCTAGGCCACGAAAAGTTATCCACAGATTCACTGAATAACCTTGTGGATAAGTGGTACTTTTGCCTTGTCAATCAAGCGCGCTTTCGGCCTAGGAATTTTTGAGGCAAACGGCTGTTTGCGGTCGTCGCGCGAGTCTGAAACGCGCAATGTCCGGCACAAATGACCGGTAACGCACGCGGCAGATGAGCGAATTTACTTTTTGGAGGGTCGAGCCATGAGTCTGAATTACGCAGGAAAGTCGCACGACGAAGCGGTAGCTGCTCGCAAGAAAGTAAAGCAGAAGGCACAGGAACAGCCGGGCGGCGAGATGGCCGTCGAGGGTACGGAAGCGGACGCCCTTCACAGCAGCGGTGAATTGTCCGAACGCGGCAAGGAAGTATGGCGGCGCGGTAGCGGGATGGACGGCGGGGGGAAGATCTAATCGCCTCAAGCCGCTGATCAGCGGGCGTCACGCGTGGCGCCGGGGCCGATGGTTTTGCCGGCTCGCTTTGCGCCGTAAATTACCATCGCAGAGAAATGGCGCGTCCACGCAGGCGCAAAGCCGTAGTGGTTTGCTGTCGGACGTCAGCGCGACGTTTTATTGCGGATCGATCGGGTGAAACGCAATCACTCCGGCACCGCGATGTCGCCATCCACTAGTTGCCAGCCGTAAGTCTCGGCAAACAACTGCGCCGCGTCGGCGTCTTCGAAAAAAGGCATGTCAGCGTGCCCTTGGAACGGGTAGATCACCCGCTCGTCGCTCAAGCGGATCACTTTCAGCGTCGGCACCGTACCGCTCGAGGTACGGCGAGACGACGCCGTCACCTGATAGTTCGTGCGGCCATTGAGGGCCGGAAGAATCGCGCGCTGCGCGCGCCTGGAAATCTGACTTGCCATTGGCGCGCGCATCAGAGGCCGGCGATCGACTGACCGGCAACCATGCCGTCAATGACCTGCTCCGCGTAACTGGCCGACGCAATCCGCGCATCGCCTGCCGCGCCGAACGGCGAACGGCTCGGCACGCGGAACACGCGACTGCTAGTCATCGTGTCGTCGGTGCCGCGTCGGCAGATTCGTACGGCGGCGTCGAAGCCGGAGTCGTAGTGGCGGGCGCCATCGAGACCGCTAGGCTGATGCGCATAGACCAGCGGATAAATCTCAAGACCTCGGTAACTTCTGATCGTATTGCTCATGGTGCTCGTCTCCGGTGAAGGCTTTCGTCGAACGGGGCGTCTTTTGCCGGGCGCAAGGCCCCGCAGATCGCGGCAGATCCACGAAACGTGATATTGATCGACGATGCACGCGAAAAACGACCGTTTCAGTCAGGCCGGGTTGACGACACCGTGGAGCTATGTAGGAGGAAGGGGACCCCGTTCGGATCGGGGCACTCTGATGCGAGGCGTTTGCGACAGGGACTGCGCAGTACGCGCAGGAGAACTGCAAGCTGTTGTCCCACTGTAACACGTTAGTAGGGTGAGCGTTGCACGCATTTGCGCGCCGGGCCCAAGTGTTGCTTCGGAGTGCCGTGTATTGTTTGCTGGTGCTGTTACACGCTATATGGGTCCAGAGATCTCCAGACGAACAAAGGGCGCCACTGTGGGCGCCCTTTCTCGCGTGCTACGGGGTTTCGACCGATCAGTTGCCGAAAAACACGTTGCAATACGAAGCCGGTCCGTTGCACTGTGCCGGGGCGGCAGCGTGCGCTGCGCCGGAAGCAGCAGCAAACAGGGCAACGGAAGCGATCAGGACGGAAAAAATGCGTTTCATGGTACGACTCCTCTTCAGCGTTTGGTTCGCGATCAAGTGCGATCGATGGAGTGAAGAATATCGATTCAGCGTCCGCTGACAAACAGCGAAGACAGGAAGACAATTTCTTGAATAATGAAATAATCCGGAAGAATTCCGTGGTGAGTTCCACGGAAAGGTGCGCTTAGCCCGTTTGTAATCGGGCGCAGACGCCGTCGAGGAGACCGTCGGTACGGTGAAGCGCGAGAGCTGAAACGTGGGTCGAGCGGGCAAGCGGCGGATCGCGGTTTGGGCACGGCGGGCGCGCGAGCGCGCCGCGTCGTCTAGCGCTCGCTGGGTGGTGTGTCCCGATAACGATCGAAGAAACGCGCGTGCGACGCTTCATCGATGGAAATGGGATGCGGGGTCGTACCGGCCGGATGCTTTTCGAGTTGAGCCCGGGTGCGAATCGGCCGACGCTGGAAATTGCCGCCGCAATTCGGGCACACGTTACGCAGCCTGGTGAGCGCGCACACCTCGCAGAAGGTGCACTCGTAGGTGCAGATCATGGCGTCGGATGCATGTGGCGGCAGTGACTTGCCGCATCCTTCGCAGGACGGTCTCAGTTCAAGCATGGTGGCTCCGCGTTTTCAGAAAAGCGAGGCGCGTTATGGTACCTCGCCTGCCGGCCAGTGTAAGCGGCGCCGGCAACCCGCAATGGACAGCCGGGCGTCAATTCCTGCCAATGCCGCGAAAGCCAGTTCCACCGTTACGTGAGCACCGTCCATAACGCAAACGTGAGCGCAAGCCCGACGACGGACACGATCGTCTGCAATACCGACCAGACCAGAACGGTCTGCTTCAATTGCAAGCCGAAGTATTCGCGGACCATCCAGAAACCGGCATCATTCACGTGGCAGAAGAACACCGAGCCCGCGCCGATCGCGAGCGCCATCAGCGAGTTGTGCGTCGTGCTTAGACCTGCGACTACCGGCGCCACGATACCCGCCGTCGTGGTGGTGGCTACCGTCGCCGAGCCCGTCGCCTGGCGCAGCGCGACGGCGATGAGCCAGGCCAGCAGAATCAGTGGCATGTGCGCGCCGACCGCGATCTTGCCGATCGTCGTGCTGATACCGGCTACCACCAGCGCCTGCTTGAGCCCGCCGCCGGCACCGATGGTCAGCAGCAGCGCGGCAATCGGCGGCAAGCTCTTGCGCAGAATGCCGCCGACCCGGTCGCGCGCCATGCCTCGCGACCAACCTAGCGCCACCACGGCGAACAGCACGGTGAGGCCGAGCGCGATCAACGGCTCACCCAGGAAGTTCAGCGTGTTGAACAGGAACGTCTCGGGTTGAAGCAGCAGCTTGGCGACCGTGCGGCCCAGCATCAACACGACCGGCAACAGGATCGTGATGAGTGAGATCGCGAAACTCGGCGGCTCGCCGGTGTCTTGCCTGCCGCTGAAGAGCTTGCCCATTTCTTCCGGCTCGGCGAAATGCATCCGCTTGGATAACCAGATGCCATAGAGCGGACCCGCGAGAATCACCGCGGGAATCGCGACGATCAGGCCTAGACCGAGCGTCAGGCCGAGGTCCGCATGCAGCGCGCTCACCGCGATCAGCGGACCCGGATGCGGCGGCAGCAGCGCATGCAGCGTGGTCATGCCGGCCAGCGCCGGAATCGCGATACGCAGGATCGGCTGCTGCGAACGGCGCGCCATGACGAAGATGATCGGCACCATCATGACGAGGCCGACTTCGAAGAAGAGCGGTAAGCCGATGATCAGCGCGACGAGCGCCATCATCCACGGCAGCGTACGCGGCGTGGAGTGCTTGAGAATGGTTGAGACGAGCCGGTCGGCGGCGCCGGATTCGGCCATGAGCGCTCCGAGCATGGCGCCGAGCGCAATGATGATGCCGACGTCGCCGAGCAACGCGCCGGCGCCTTTACTGAACGCGCTGGCGACGGCCTCGAGCGGCAGGCCGGCGGAAAAGCCTGCCGCGAACGTACCGACCAGGATCGACAGAAACGGCGCGAGCTTCAGCACGCTGATGAAAACGATGATCAGCGCCAGCCCGAGCGCGCAAGAGAGGATCAATTGGGTGTCGTGGGATGACCACGGCGCGAGTGTTGTTGTCAGATGCACAGTGTCCCTTTTGGTCGAGCGAGTGACGCAGCCGCAGTTGCGCGCGGATGCCGAATTGTAGCGACGGGCGGTGTTTCAACGCAGGAAGGCGGCGAGATCGAGGTCCGGCAAACTTCGTTCGCTCGCGTGATTTGCTTATGCGAATTTATCGGTTCGTCCAGGCTTGCAGACGAATTATTGTCGGAGCCAACCGGTCCGTTTCGCGTCCGTCTTCATAACGAGCATCTTTATGTCACGTCATCCGCTGCTCACGCGCCGCGCGTTTATCGCTGGTGTTGGCGCTTCGCTGGCCGCCGCCACGCTGCCCGTCGTCTCCCCATCCGTCTTTGCCGCCGATGCGCACGCGAAGGAATTCCGCATCGGCTATCAGAAAGCCGCCAATACGCTCGTATTGCTGAAGTCGCACGGCACGCTCGAAAAGCGTCTCGCGCCGCTCGGCATCACTGTCAAATGGACCGAGTTTCCTGCGGGGCCACAGTTGCTCGAAGGACTGAATGTCGGCGCCATCGACTTCGGTTATGTCGGCGAGGCGCCGCCGGTGTTCGCACAGGCCGCCGGCGCGAACTTCGTCTACGTCGCCTATGAAATTCCGACGCCGCACGCCGAAGGCATCCTGGTGCATCAGGATGCGCCGATCAAAACGTTGGCCGATCTGAAGGGCAAGAAAATCGCCTTCAACAAGGGCTCGGATGTTCACTGGTTTCTGGTTGCGGCCCTGCAGAAAAACGGCGTGAAGTACAGCGACATTCAGCCAGTCACCCTGGCGCCCGCCGATGCCCGCGCGGCCTTCGAGCGCGGCGCGATCGATGCCTGGGCGATCTGGGATCCGTTCCTCGAAGCGGCAAAGCGCCAGTCGAATGCGCGCTTGCTTGCGGATGGCGAGGGGATCGTGAGCCATCATCAGTTCTTCCTGAGCGCACGGCCGTTTGCGCAACAGAACAGCGATGTGCTCGCAATCACGATGGAAGAAGTCGGTAAAGAGGGAGCGTGGGTGCGGGGACACTACAGCGAGGCCGCCGCACAGCTCGCGCCGATTCAAGGGCTCGACGCCGGCGTGATCGAAGCGGGCTTGCGGCACTACGCGCACATCTACAAACCCGTCGATGCGAGCGTGCTCGCGGAACAACAACATATCGCTGACACGTTCAGCGAATTGCACATCATCCCGACGAAGATCGTGACTAAGGATGCCACCTTGCCTGCTAGCAAGGTATAGACAGCCGGCGTCCGCTAGCTCGCTCTTTTAGGCCATTCAGGCGAATAGCGCGGCGACGTTTTCGGGCGGGCGGCCGATCACGGCGCGCCCGTTTCGCACGACAATTGGCCGTTGCAGAAGAATGGGATGGTTCGCCAATGCTTCGTATAACTGAGTGTCGGTCAGCGAGACGTCGGAGAGGCGGAGTTCTTTGTACTCGGCGTCGGTGTCGCGGATCATGTCACGGACTGCGCAGCCTAGTTGCGCGTTGAGTTGCTTGAGCTGTTCAACATTAAGGGGATGCTTGAGGTATTCGACGATTTCAGTTGCTTCGTTTGCGTTGTTGTAGGTGGTGGTAATGAGCTCGCACGCGGCGCGCGATTTTGAGCAGCGGGGGTTGTGATAGATCGTGATCATGGGTTGGCTGGGGTAGTGGTGATCGTCGGTCTCGCGTGCATGGGGGCGATGGCCGGGTGGGTCGGTTGTTGGGTAAGGATTTTAGCGGGCGGGGAGATGCGCTGCCGCTAAGCATTCGTATTGGCGGGCTCGGCGGGTTGTTGGAGGCCTCTGATCGGCAGGAGCAGGAGGCTTTGTTCATCTCGCGAGCGAGGGGTGATGAGAATGCTCGGCTAGGCTTTTATGTTGAGAATGTTATTTTTTGGGTTCGAGTCCAAAGCGAGTTTTTGACGCGGGCGGAATGGCGCCTAGCGCGCTGGACCGAGCTAGGTTTTTAGCGCATGGGCTACTTTTGCATGGGCCCAATCTCGTGAGCTCGCACAGAGTCGTGCACACTTGAACACCATATAGACTGGCCTCTTTCATTCGCAAATGTCATGGGCACACGGCCTATACCACGACGCCGTCGAATTCTGAGTGGGCGATTTTGTTTTTAGTGGTTGGAGTTTTCGATTTATGCGCATAAAGCGCGTGTACCGGTGTTTCGAAACCATCTCTCTCGCGTCGTAGATCGATCTTTGCAGGCATGGCGCTGTTGAGCCTTCTGCAGGCGAGGCCAGGCTCTCGGCTCTCGGCTCTCGGCTCTC